>JAFYMJ010000082.1 GCA_017556665.1 Bacteroidales bacterium | reverse complement strand
GAGATAACCCTAAAGAAGAGGGTGTATTCAAATTCAATACATTCTATAGGGAACTTGCCCTGGGCTGGGGTGCAGGTTTGAGATTGAATCTTGGATTTGCCATTCTTAGACTTGATTGTGGTGTAAAATTAAAAGACCCATCCGTTTCTAGTTGGTATGGGCCTAATAAATGGTTCAAGAAGAAAAACTACGGTATCCAGTTTGGTGTTGGATATCCTTTCTAATATATCTATTCAAACTTAAGATCTCCAAAGTAATCGGGAGTATGGAAGTTTGGTTTTTCTGTTCCAATTGGATTCCAGCTTAAATAATGTTTTGATGGCATGTCATCTCCACATTTATAGAAATTGGCTTTAATAGTTCTCCCTTTTAGTGGAGCTACATCAGACAACGCATACAATTTTACTGGGATTGCTGCAGTTACTTTCCAGGTATATGGCTCTCCATTATTATCTGCCTTTGTTTTAATTCCAAATGCTTTGTCACCTAAAGTTGCCTCTCTTCTAATCTGGTCAAGTACATCTTGTCCATATTTTGTCCTTTCTGTCCTTTTTGCACCACCTGCAAATGTTCCTTTACCTATACAGTTAAGTTCAAGATTGTAGTACTCACCTCCCTCACCTGGAATGCAGAAAAACTCTACACATGAGTCCTTGTATGGAGCACTTCCCTGGTCCTGGTCGTATACAGCCTTAACATCATCCTCAGTTACAAGATATTGGATGTAAATCTCATCTTTTGAGTAAGCAATGGCAAATTTTACATCTGGTGTGTAAGAGAATCCATCCCAATTTACGCAATCTATTGCATTGAATTCTATATTGTTTTCTTTAAAAGCAGAATCTATTTGGGCAATAGTTGGGGTAGGGGTGTTGAATGTCAATTCTTTTGCAATTACAGTTCTGGTTTTAGTCTCATTATTTTCCATAACAGATTCTTTATTAGAGTTGTTGCTTGCACAACTGCCTGAAACTACTGCGGCAGCCAATGCAATTGTTAATAATTTTTTCATTGTGCGGTACTTCTTTTATGCAAATGTAATTAAAAATTCAGTTATCTTTGAAATAAAAAATGACAGCAAATAATACCGGCAGAATAGCTTCAATAGATATTTTTAGGGCACTTACAATGTTCCTGATGATTTTTGTGAATGATATACCATCAATCAAGGAGATTCCTCATTGGTTATTGCATGCAGAAGCTACAGAAGATATGCTGGGATTTTCTGATGTCATATTTCCTGCATTTCTGTTTTGTATGGGTATGTCTGCCCCTATAGCAATTGAAACTGGTTTAAAGAAGGGTAAGAGTATTCTTGATACTATTCTGCACATATTATACAGAACAGTTGCCCTTATTGTAATGGGACTTTGTCTGCACAATAGTGGGGGAGTGGCAGGTGGATTGTCACACCAGACAATATTGTTGCTTATGGTTGCTGCTTTCTTCTTGTGTTTTTCTGTATATCCAAAATCTATAAGCAACAAAACATATATTACAAATGCTTTAAAGTATGTTGGTGTTGCTATTATTGCATTTATAATAATATATAAGGATATCAATGGCAAGCCATTTAAAGTGAGCTGGTGGGGAATTTTGTCCCTAATTGGATGGACCTATTTTATCTGTTCAATTGTCTACCTTTTCATAAGGGACAATATTAAAAAAATTGCAATTGCCTTTTGTGTGATTGTGGCTCTTTCTATTTTAAACCATCTTCCATTTATCCCAGCAGAATATTCCTGCAAATGGTTGTTCCTTTCATTTGTTCCATTTGACTGGACTCTTCACGCATTTGGATTTGCCGGTGTCTTATGTTCAGTTATAATGACAAAGTATGCCGACGCACTAAAGCCTATGAAGTTTATCTCAATTATGGTAAATATAGGGGTAGGGGCTTTAATTCTGGGAGTTATAACCCACAGTTATTGGATTATAAATAAAATACAGGCAACTCCAAGCTGGTTGTTCTATACATTGGCAATATTATTCCCTTTATTTGGACTGATATATTGGATATCAGATGTAAAGAGGTCTACTGGTGTGTTCAACATTATAATGCCTGCGGGTAATGCAACATTAACCTGTTACATGATTCCATATATCTGGTACGCAATTATACAGATTGCAGGTCTCCATTATCCTGGTTTTATGCGTACAGGAGTTGTAGGATTATTGTGTTCCCTACTATTTTCTCTTGTAATAATTCAGATAGCCAGATTACTGGTTAAATGTAGCATAAAGCTTAAAATCTAATAGTTGTACTTTTTCCACTTTGTAGCAAGCGAGCGTCTCAGTTCTGCCTCTTTTGGATTGTTTGCAGGGTTATAGAATACTTTGCCACTTATCTCTTTTGGCAAAAATTCCTGGTCTACAAAATTCCCTGCATAATTGTGGGCATATTTATAGTCCACTGCGTATCCAAGCTCTTTCATAAGTTTGGTAGGAGCATTTCTAAGATGAAGAGGGACAGGTAGGGCCCCTTGTTTCTTTACAGTCTCAATGGCTTCATTAATAGCCATATAGGCTGAATTGCTTTTAGGTGAAGTTGCCAGATATATTGTGCACTCAGCAAGGGGAATTCTTCCTTCTGGCATTCCAATCTGATGTACACTTTGCAAGCAAGCCTGAGCAAGTAGCATGGCATTAGGATTGGCTAATCCAATATCTTCTGATGCAGAAATTACAAGCCTTCTTGCTATGAACAATGGATCTTCTCCACCTTCTATCATCCTTGCCAACCAATAAATTGCCCCATTTGGATCTGAACCTCTAATACTTTTTATAAAGGCAGAGATAACATCGTAATGTTGCTCACCTTTTTTGTCGTAAATTGCTATGTTTTCTTGTAACTTGCTTGTAATTAACTCATTGTTAATAGTAATCTCTGAGGTGGGAGAGAAGCTGTTAGAAATTATCTCCAATATATTCAGCAGTTTGCGTGCGTCGCCTCCGCTAAATCTGTACAGTGCCTCTTTCTCAGTAACTTTTATATGCTGTTTGCTTAAGAATTCATCCTCTTTTAGAGCTCTTTCAACTAATTTGTCCATATCCTTAACAGACATTTCCTTTAGCACATAAACCTGACATCTGCTTAAAAGAGGTGTATTAAGTTCGAATGAGGGATTCTCTGTAGTAGCTCCAATTAAGGTAAAGGTGCCGTCTTCAACAGCTCCAAGCAATGCATCTTGCTGACCTTTGTTGAATCTGTGTATCTCATCAATAAACAGGATTGGAGCAGCTTGGTTAAATAGAGAATTGGATTTTGCTTTTTCTATTACCTCACGTATGTCTTTTACTCCCGACGAAATTGCAGAGAGTGTAAAGAATTGTCGGGTGAGCTGATTGGCAATTATCTTTGCCAAAGTGGTTTTTCCAACTCCCGGAGGGCCCCACAAAATAAAAGATGAGACATTGCCTGACTCAATCATATCTCTTAGTGGTGCACCTTTTCCTACAAGATGTTCTTGTCCTATATATTCGTCCAAATTTTTTGGACGCATCCTCTCGGGAAGTGGAATTCTAATTCTATTTAACATAATATAAATTGTGTAAAATCTATAGATGCATTTGCTCCTCAAATATAGACAAAATTTTAATCAATACAGCTATATGGTTTGGATGGGCAAATAATGTGGATATCTAATATTTTTTGAATATTTTTGCAGGATATTTGGAATTTTTTAGCCTTTATGAAAAGAAAAGATAAAATTGTTTTACAAAATATTGAGATTGAAGCTGTTGCTGCAGAAGGCAATGCTTTGGCACATGTAGATGGTAAAGTTCTGTTTGTTCCACAATGTATCCCTGGAGATATTGTAGATGTCCGTCTTACAAAAAAACGTTCCGGATTTATGGAAGGAATTGTTGTAAATATGGTTAAACCATCAGATTTACGCGTTGAACCTTTCTGTGAACATTACGGAGTTTGTGGCGGTTGCAAATGGCAATCTTTGCCTTATAACCTTCAATTGGAATACAAACAGCAGCAAGTTGTTGACCAGCTTACAAGGATTGGTCATCTTGAATTGCCAGAGATTACCCCAATATTGGGCAGCGAAGAGATCAAATACTACAGAAACAAGCTGGAATTTACCTTCAGTAACCGCAGATGGCTGCTTACAGGCGAAGATCCTGAGCAAGTTACAGGTGCAGAGAGATTAGGTTTAGGATTCCACATTAGCGGTTTCTTTGACAAAGTTCTTGATATAAAACAATGTCATCTTCAGGCTGAACCATCAAATGAGATTAGAAATTTCATAAAAGCTTATGCAATAGAGAACAATCTTACATTCTTTGATTTAAGGGAACAGACAGGTTATCTTAGAAACATGATTGTAAGAACAGCATCAAACGGTGATGTTATGCTTATTGTGGTATTTGCATACGAAGATACACAAGCACGATCTGCCCTACTGGATGCAGTTAAATCTAAGTTCCCTCAAATCAGCTCTTTACATTATGTAATAAATGGTAAGAGAAATGATTCAATTTCTGATCTTGATTGTATAAAATATTACGGCGATGACTGTATCTACGATACAATGGAAGATATCAAGTTCAGAATTGGACCTAAATCTTTCTACCAGACAAACTCTAAACAAGCATACAGACTTTATAGTGTTGTAAGAGATTTTGCGAACCTTAAAGGCAATGAAGTGTTATATGATTTGTACACAGGTACAGGTACAATAGGATTGTTCTTAAGTTCTAAAGCAAAGAAAGTAGTTGGAATTGAGTATGTTAAAGAGGCTATTGATGATGCCAAGATAAATGCAGAGAATAATGGCATTACAAACAGTTTCTTCTATGCTGGAGATATGAAGGATATGCTTACCGGAAAATTCATAGAGGAGAACGGCCAACCAGATATTGTAGTTTTGGACCCTCCAAGGGCTGGTATTCACGCAGATGTTGCAAAGGTACTTTTGGAGGCAGCTCCTAAAAGGATGGTTTATGTAAGCTGTAACCCTGCCAGCCAGGCAAGAGATTTGGCAATTTTAAGTGAGAAATACAGAATTACAGCTGTAAGACCAGTTGATATGTTCCCTCATACTCACCACGTAGAGAATGTGGTTGCCCTTGAATTGAAATAATTATTAATATATAAACTATAACTTATTTTATGAACAATATTCCTAACTGCCCTAAATGTGGTAGCGAATTCACTTATTTTGACGGTTCTTTATATGTATGTCCAGATTGTACCCATGAGTTTCACGCTGGTGAGGAGGGTTCTGCAGAAGAGAATGTAGTTCCAAAAGACAGCAACGGAGCTGAACTTTTTGACGGAGATGCTGTAACAGTTATAAAAGACCTTAAAGTCAGAGGTTCTTCTATGGTCATTAAGAGAGGTACAAAAGTTAAAAGTATCCGCCTT
>JAFYMJ010000081.1 GCA_017556665.1 Bacteroidales bacterium | reverse complement strand
GTAGTTGGAAACGTACTTCCTATGATGGATTCAGAGGGTAACAGACTTAATGGAAGCATTGACGAGATTAAAGAAGATACAATTCTAATGAACTTCAATCACCCTCTTGCAGGTGCATCACTTCACTTTAGCGGTAAAGTTGAGGCTATTAGAGAAGCTACAGAAACAGAGCTTACAAACGGTTTGTTTGGTGAAAAAGTTCAACATTCATGTGGTGATGGATGTGCATCAGACTGCTCTTCATGCGGTTGTGGCGGATGTCACTAGGATATCACCTGATACTAATAAAAAGGGTAACTCTGTTGGGTTACCCTTTATTTATTTTGTTGGCACAATTTATACCATCAAGTGCAGAGGATACAATTCCACCTGCATAACCAGCCCCTTCTCCACAAGGGTATAACCCTTTTAATGAGATATGTTCAAGAGTCTCTTTATCTCTTGGAATTCTTACAGGTGAAGATGTCCTGGATTCAACAGCAAGCAAAAGGGCCTTGTTAGTTAGGTACCCCCTCATTTTTTTATTGAATTCCACAAATGCCTTTTGTAATCTTCCCGATACAAAATCTGGCAAGATTGAGTGTAAGTCTGCAGAATAAATACCTGGATGATAAGATGATTGCGGAAGATCTGACGATATCCTCTTATGCACAAAATCTTCCATTCTCTGGGCAGGAGCTTTTAATGAATTACTCTCTGCGTAACATCTCTGTTCAACTGATTCCTGAAACTTAAGAACCTTAAGTTCCTGATATTTGTTAAATTCCTCTGGAATATCCTCTGGGTTTATTGCCACAACCACTCCGGAATTAGCCCATTTTGAATTTCTTTGTGAATTGCTCATTCCATTAAGGACCAATTCCTTGTCATTTGTTGCAGCTGGTACAAGAATTCCACCAGGGCACATACAGAATGAGAAAACACCTCTGCCATCTACTTGTGCAACCAATGAATATTCAGCTGTAGGGAGGTACGGCTGATATTTGCCATGGTACTGTATGTTGTTTATAAGAGATTGCGGATGCTCAACCCTAACACCTAAAGCATAACCTTTAGCTTCAATCTCCCAATTCTTATTTTTGAACAGGTGATATATATCCCTTGCTGAGTGTCCTGTAGCCAGAATCACATTTTCGGCCTTGTAATGAGAAACAGGAGCCTCACCCAACGAATCTTCTACAGTAACATTCCACAGATTGTCACTCTTGAACAAATCTGTAACGTGTGAATTGAAATGCACCTCTCCCCCATGTTCAATTATGCAATTGCGCATATTCTCTATTACCTGAGGCAGTTTGTCACTTCCTATATGTGCATGTGACTCAATCAATATATCGGGATTTGCACCAAACTTTACAAACAGATTAAGGACCTCATATATATCACCTTTTTTTGTTGATCTGGTATACAATTTCCCATCGGAAAAGGTTCCTGCACCCCCTTCACCAAAACAGTAGTTTGAATTTGGGTTTACAACACCTTCTCTGGATAATTTTGCCATATCATACTTTCTTGCATGCACATCCTTTCCCCTTTCAAGCACAATTGGCTTTAATCCTCTCTGAACTAATTTTAAGGCAGCAAAAAGACCTGCCGGGCCAGCACCAATTACTATAACTGGCTGAGAATCTGTAACATTTTTAAATTCCGCCAGATTATAAGGTTGAATTACAGGCTCCCCCTTAAGAGTTACGTTAACCCTATATCTGTATTTAATATCACCACCTCTGGCATCAAGGGACTTCTTAAGTACTTTATGCGAAGTAATCTTATTTACATTTGTCTTAAGATTCTTGGCACATTCATTAAGAATCTGCTCCTGGGTGGGGATAATATTTGCCTTGAATATAATTTCAACCTCTCTCATAACTACTTCATATCTTCTATTCTTGAAATTGGAGCTGCATCAAGAGAGCATAGAATTCCTTCTCTATATTTACATAAACCAGAAATTGCAATCATTGCTGCATTATCTGTTGTAAACTTGAACTCAGGGATGAACGTTGTCCACCCTCTCTTCTCTCCTTCTGACACAATTGCATTTCTTAAACCGGAATTTGCAGATACTCCACCACCTATTGAAATTTGTCTGATACCAGTTTGCTTTACAGCTTTTATCAACTTGTCCATCAATATATCAATAAGATGTTTCTGGAATGAAGCGCATATGTCAGCTTTGTTCTCTTCTATAAAATTTTCATTCTCTTTAAGCATGTCCCGCAAAAAGTACAAAAGAGATGTCTTTATACCACTAAAACTGTAATCCAGTCCAGCAATATGAGGTTTTGAAAATTTGAATTTGTTTGGATCACCAATTTTGGCAAGCTTATCAATTACAGGACCACCCGGATACCCTAGTCCCATCATCTTGGCACATTTGTCAAAAGCCTCACCAACAGCATCATCTATTGTAGAGCCCAATACCTCAAATTCCATATAGCTGTTTACCTTTACAATTTGAGTATGACCACCTGATACCAATAGTGTCAAATATGGGAAAGATGGGTGGATATTCTCCTTATCCAATTGTTTGATGAATGGAGAAAGTATATGACCTTGAAGATGGTTTACCTCTACAAGTGGTTTGCCGGTAGAAATGGAAAGGCCTTTTGCAAAGGATGTTCCCACCAATAGAGAACCTAACAAACCCGGACCTCTGGTAAATGCAATTGCATCTATATCTTGCATTGTAACTCCAGCTTGTTTTAAAGCAGAATCAACAACTGGCAAAATGTTTTGCTGATGTGCTCTTGATGCAAGTTCAGGAATTACACCGCCGTAATTTTTATGGACCTCCTGACTTGCCATAACATTAGACAAAAGATACTCATCCTTTAAAACAGCAGCAGAAGTATCATCGCAAGAAGATTCAATTCCTAAAATTAAAATACTCATAAATATATTTATTTGGATGCAAATTTACTTAGTTTTTTTAACTAAATTTGCTATTTTATAACTATTAAGGAGAAATTTTATCAAAAGATTCATAAAAATAGTTCTGTACCTTATATTGCTGTTTGTAGGTTTGCAGATGGCAGTATTGGTATTGTTGCAATTTCCCACTGTACAAACATCTATAATCAAGAGTATTACAGACAGTGTATCTGACAAGCTTGATGGAAAAATCTCTATAGGTAAAGTATACTATCTGTTCTTTAACAAACTTATATTGACAGATGTTTCAATTACATCTGCACAGAGTTCACCATTGCTGGATTCACTTAAAAAGAATTTTAACCATACAGATACCCTATTGAGTTGCAACAAAGTTTCTCTTACTTTCAGTACATCAGATTTGGCAACATTAGATTTAAGGATAAAGAAAGTGGTCCTTGAAGAGGGTGAGTTCAATCTGTTCAATGAACGGGAGATTGACAATGAAAGATACTCAAATCTTGACAGAATATTCAAAAGGGACAAAAACAGACAAAAAGACACAACAGATGGCATTGATCTTAAAATGCTTGCCTCATCTGTAAAGATAAGTGACTTCAGATTCCGTCTTAACAACCCTTTCAAAGAGACATTCAAGGGTGACAGCATTATAAATTTTGCCGATTTGGACATTACTGGAATTAATGTGAACATAAGTAATGTAAAGTTGGAAAATGATACACTTTATGCTACTGTAAGAAATATCAGCGGTAAAGACAAAAGCGGTTTCAGACTGAATACATTAACTGGAAACCTTAAAATCTGGAATAGACAGGCACTGCTGACTGACCTTATTATAGAAGATGCCTATTCAACAGTAAGAGGAAAATATTTCTACATGAAATACAACTCAAGCAAAGACTTTAAAGAGTATGTAAATCTTGTAGAAATGGGTCTGAATTCTCAGGATTCTTATCTGAGTTTCAAAACAATCGGACGTATAACTCCAACTCTTTACAACAGCAATATGGCAATGTATGTAACAGGAGAGGTAGAGGGTCCGGTAAAAGATTTAAGGTCTGAATCAATTAGAATATCCTCTGTAACAGGCCAAACCTTCCTTGATATTGCAGTAAGGCTTATTGGTCTTCCCGATGTAAGGTCTGCCATGGCAGTTGCTGAAATCAATAATGGATATACCACAACAAATGATGTATCCCGTATTGTCTCATCCATAAACAATACACCAAAGAAAAAGCTCTTCCAGATATTGTCTCCATTTGAACAATATAACGTATATGGGACACTAACTGGTCTGCTTAATGATTTTGTTGGTGATATTGAGATACAGTCCAGCGTGGGTGTAGCCAATGTAGACCTTTTGTTCAGAGATGAGCCAGGAGACAGAGGGCAATATTTCAGTGGACATGTTTCTACTGACCAGTTCAATATTGGACAAATAATTCAGACACCAATATTGGGACATGTAACAATGGATGCCACTGTTGAGGCAAAAATTGCCAAGGAGTGGTACGGAGGCAATAATATAAAACTGCATAAGCTTAAGATTAAAGAACTTGATTTCAACAAATACAAGTACAGAGATATATTTGCAGAGGGTACATACACATCAAACAGTTTTGATGGTAAAATAGTGAGCAATGATCCAAACCTTAATATGATGTTCCAGGGTTTGTTCACATTCAATAAAGAATCATCAAACAAATACAAATTCTACGCAGAAATTCCTTACGCAAATTTAAAGGAACTTAACATTGACAACAGGTTTGAAAAGCTGGAGATAAGTATGAATGTGCAGTCTAACTTTGTAAAGACTCACGACAACAATATTATTGGATATGTAAATGTAGAAGATGCACATCTGAACAACTCCAACAACAAATATCATTTTGATAGAATCAGATTGTCAAGTGCGGAAAACCACAGGGACAGCATATATACAGCCTCAGTGGAATCACCGTTTATAAAAGCCAAGTACAAGGGAAAAGCTACAATTATAGATTTCATTAAAAGGATAAAGGAAATTGCCATTGCATCAAAAATAGACAACTTCCTACAGGACAATAGAATAAGAGTGCACTCGATTGGTGAATATGAACTGGATATTGTTACCAATAACTCCATTGGCATCTGTGAAGTACTGATGCCGGGACTGTATATTCATCAGGATACAAAACTTAAGATTAATGTAGACAAGAGAAACAATTTGGAGGCTGCATTAAACTCAAAGAGAGTTGCGTACGAGAAGAACTTCTTTAAAAACCTTAACCTTAAAGTAAGTTCAACCGATTCAACTCTTGTTAAACTGTACTCAGACAACATAAGGTTGGCAGGTATAGCAATGGACAGCAGTAAGATAAATCTTAAGATTACCAACAATCTGCTTAAAGCTAACTTCAGATTCAAGAATGATTCATTAAGTGAGAATAATGCATATATCAATTTGTCTGCACAGTTCAAGCCAGACAAACATATAGATGTAAACATTGACAACCGCTCACATTTTAACATAAAAGGAAAGACTTGGAATCTTAATAATGCAAATATTGACTACTGTGACACACTTATAAGGATATCTGACTTTAAAATAATAAATGACCTTCAATCCTTGGAAGCAGGTGGCACTATTGCAAAAAGCGGAAAAGATTCATTGGGAATAAAATTAAGTAATTTTGATATTGATATACTTAATGCATTCCTAAACAAACCATTCAACTTTAAAGGTTACTTCTCTGGTTCAGCCAAATTGTCTGAACTTCATACTCAACCAAAAGTTTTCCTTGACCTGACAGGCGATTCTGTAATGGTATATAACAACAATGCCGGCAGAATGAAGATTATGAGTATCTGGAATGACAACTTGAAAAGATTCAATATACTGGTAAATTCAAAACT
>JAFYMJ010000080.1 GCA_017556665.1 Bacteroidales bacterium | reverse complement strand
TTAACTATAGCAAAATAACAAAAAGTTATAGTTTAAATTGACGGAAATAAGGTAAAAATTCATTAGAAGTTTTCCGAAAATCTTTCCGAAACTAAATTTTTCTCGTACACCTATGTACACCTATGTAACATTTTATTTCTCCTAAAAATCTGAAAATTGGTGATATAGGTGTACATAGGTGTACGCTGAAAACCTTAAAAATTCCCCTGGCGGGTCACTGAAGCAAATGCAAATACTTGGTTTTCAAGTATTTGCATTTTTCTTTTTTAAACCGTGCCGATTCTGTGCCGACATATACTAACCTAATCTGCTGAATATCTGCTTGTTGCAATTTTTAGGGTCACAAAATTTTCTTCTCTCTTTTTTGCAATTTAAATGTAATCAGTAAGTTATAGGTGATTTATAATTATAGATATCGGCACGGGAGTTACTAACATGCTTATTATCAGAACAATATTACCACATCCCAGTGCCCAAATTTACAATCCTACTCCCTTTCTTAAAAGAAAGTGAAAAGGTTCTATCCTCATGAGGACTCTCTCCATCTGGAGCTACCATACCATTCCCCCACATAAGTGAGAATCTATACTCCCCATTATAAAATGACCAGTTGATATTATCGGCTGCAACCAAACTATCCAACACTATATAAGCTGACTCACTTAGCTCACTCTCCATCTCAAGAACAAAAAAATCTGAATAATCCCCATTAAAAGACTTCATCTGTAAGCTTCCACTTTTTGTACCCTTCCCTGTTACCAATATCATTTACAGGTAAGAAGACAATATAATTATAACTTTTTAGATAATATATCAAGACAATCCTCTAGATTACTCAACTGCGTTAAGATATCTTTATAAAAATCACCTTGAACCTTTCTTATGTTTAATAAATTATTGAATAAATTCATAGTTTTCATATCAATTTTATTGATACATAAAAAGAGGTCTTTATTTTTCTTGTTTTTTCCAATCAAATAGAGTGCATTATAGATATTTTGGTACTTATCAATAACATTATGAACTTCTTCGCTATTAGTATACCAATATTCATCTTGCAACTTAGCAATAGATTTGCTTTTATCTTTTAGTTCATCAATATATTGGTATATTTCGGTTGAATGAGTCCTTAAGTTTCGATATTGAATAAGATGATTCTCATTAATATTCTTTTGTTCATGAAATATCTTGTGTAAAGATTCTAACTGTTTTGCAATATCACTTATTTCTATATTTATATTTCGCAATTCAATATTAATATCCTTCATTTCATCAGAAGTACTTATTACATACTTAAGATATGTAAACAATAGATTTTCTAAATCCTTTTGATATGCAACAATTGTATCGTATATCTGTCTATATATACGTTGCTTATCATCTCTTTTTTTATAAATTCTTTCAATAAATTTTATCAGCATACCGCCACCAAATATTATTCCTGCAATATTTTTAATCCAATCCATCAATTAAACTTATAATTATAAAATATTACAATTATCCTTAACGCACTAAAACAATTTCATCAAATCCATATTAAAGAAATCCTCAGCACTGATACCACCGTCTCCCACAATAAATGAAGATTTTGGATTGAACATCTGCTGGAACTTAGTTAAGCCTTCTGTACGTTTTTCAGCATTACTCTTTACTTCTATAGCTACAATAGCCCCCTTCTTTTGAAGAACAAAATCTACCTCATCATTTCTTTCTCTCCAGTAATAGACTTCAAATCTGTGAATGAAAGCTTGGCTTACCAGATATGCGCCAATGGCTGACTCAAAGATATGTCCCCATGCTTTCCTATCCTGAATGGCCCGTTCAAAACTCATTTGACAGAAAACCATTTTCAGAGCATTATTATACACTTGAAATTTGGGAATACTTGCTTTCCTTCTCGACAAATCCACGCTGTATTTATGCAGTCCACATAATAAACCACTTTCTTTCAATAAGTTTATATATCCCGACAAAGTGGAAGTGTTTCCAGCATCCTGTAAAGAGCCTAACATCTTATTTAGGGACAATAGATTTCCAGAATAAGCAGAACCCAATTCAAAAGTCTGCTTCAATAATGCAGGCTTGCTAATTGGGGTATCCATCAAAATATCTTTATTGATAGTTGCATCTATAATAGACGATTGGATATATTGTCCAAAACGGTCACTATCTTTAATCAAAGAAGCTGCACCAGGGTAGCCTCCATAAAAAATATACTGATCCAAAGTAAATCCAAAACACTCTTTCATCTCCTTATAACTCCAATGACTCATACGTATCTCCTCAAATCTACCTGCTAAAGATTCTGAAAGGCCCTTTTCTAGCAAAACTCTACTGCTCCCCAACAATAAAACTTTTATATTGCAGTCTTTAAATGTATCATCATCCCATTCCTTCTTAACAACTTCACTCCAATTTAAGATCTTCTGAATTTCATCTATTACAAGTATAACCTCATTCCATCCATTATTCTCTTTAAGACTACGTGTTGCAGCCCAACAATTGGAAATCCATGCGCTATTCGTCGTTGGAACATTATCTGCAGAAAAGAACTGGAATGGCACTTCAATATCCTTAAGAACCTGTTTTACGACGGTTGATTTACCAATTTGACGGGCACCCATAACAACTTGAATGAATTTTCTCTCCTCATTCAACCTTGATATAATTGTTTGATATTCTGATCTTTTATACATAGTATAACATTTTACGCAGTGTATTAAGTATTTTTACGCAATACAAATATAATTAACATTAATTATCAATCCAACAAACCCACCAGCTCCCTCTTCATCTCTGTATCAATTTCCCTGTACCTGCAGAATGCCTTACTGCCCTCAGAATGTCCTGTAAGAGAAGCAACAAGATTAGGATCCTTAACTTTCTTATAGATATTCCCGATGAATGTTCTCCTTGCCATATGACTTGTGGCAACCTCATTAATAGGTACCTTCTTTTCAGTTCTGGTTAACGGATCCAGAATTGTTACCCTTCTGGTTATACCACAACGCTGCAGGATAATTTTTATAGAATCATTATACTTTTGGGGCGAACTGAATGGAAGCAAGTCACCTTCCAAAATATTGAAGTATTTATCTACTATTTCCCTGGCCATATTATTGAGTGGTACTATAACAGTTTTTCCTGTTTCCTTAATTGTCTTGTGGGGAATGTATTCTATATTACCATCAATAATATCTGTTTTCTTAAGGTTCATAAGATCTCCAACCCTGCATCCTATGCAGCATTGGAAAACGAAGACATCTTTCTGGATATTCAGAAGGGGGTCATCTGTAAAATCTATATTATGGATTAGTCTCAGTTCTTCAAGAGTCAGGAAAAATGGTGTGCCGTATGTTTCTGTCTCCAGCTTGAATTTATTAAATGGCTTTGTACTTATGTATTCCTGAACATAGCACCAATTTAAGAATGCCCTGAACTTCTTGAACAAATCAGTCATAGTATTCTTACTTCTTGGTTTTGGTGCATTTTTCTTTATAGCCCTGAATACCTGTGGATATTTTTCAAAGTATATATTTTCATTTTCAACAAATGAGTAAAAATCCTGTAAGAAATTTGAATCTATCAAATTTAATTCAATAAGATACTTTCTCATACCGGGTACAGTATGCCTGACAAATAACTGATACCTCTCCAACGTACTTTTAATTACTTTGTATTGTCGGGCCCTGGAATCAGAAATATCTTGTCTTTCAACAAACTTGTCGTAAATATTGAAAAATGACAAACCATTATCTTTGCTATCGGGAAGAGGGTGCTTAAGATCCTTGATAATAACTTTACCTGTAGAAGATATTTGTTTAGAAATGGTAGGATGTCCAGGATTGTAGAAATTTTCAATGCAATCGCTTAGCCACGTACATGGCAATTCAGCAATATTTTTCTCCCGGGAAAAACTGGTATTAATAAACTCTCTAAGTTTTGAAATTTCGTTATTGAAATCCTTACGTTTCCTTTCGTCAAATGTTATTCTTGATTTGATGCTTTCCTTTTTGGAATCCCAAAAATCTGGTCTGACAAACAATCTTGTTTTTACTTTTCTATCAAAAGATTTTCCATTAATGACACGAATATAAACAGGAACTTCCACACCATTGGATAGATTCCTGTCCCTGAGAAAAAATTTAATAGTCATAAAACCGTAAATGCTTTAGTTTGAATATATTAAAAACTAAGCAATAGAACCAAACAAGACAAATATAACAAAAAGTTATAGGAATAATTCAGAAGATTTTAACATAAAATGCTAAAATCTGTGCCGATTTTGTGCCGATTCAAAAATTTAAGTATGGTACTATGTGTTACTCTGTGGTACTCCAATTTTTCCATTTGTCTGAAATTAACACATATAGTAACATATGGTAACATCCTTGAATACCTAAAACCTTTCCTGGCGGGTCACTAAAAGCCTAATCGCAGCTTCAGAAATGAGGCTGCGATTTTTTTTTGCGCTTTCTTTTGGGTAGGCGGTGGCATTTCTTGGCGGCAGGCGGGAAAATGCTCCAAATCCCGCGCAGAATCATCAGCAACAGCAATCCGAGCGGGGAAATGCCCCAAATCACGCGCGGAATCAACTACCACAGCAATCCGCGCGGAAAAGACACCCCATTTCCCGCGCGGAACCACCAGCAACAACTATCCGAGCTGGAAATAGCCCCAAATCCCGCGCGGAATCACCCGCAGCAACAATCCGAGCGGGAAAACACCCCAAAACCCGCGCAGAATCTACTGCCGCAGCAATCCGCGCGTAAAAGACACCCCACATCCCGCTCCAATCCAGCGACAAACAAAATCCAAGCGGAAAACAACAATAAAACCCGCGCAGAATCTACTGCCGCAGCAATCCAAGCGTAAAAGACACCCCATTTCCCGCACAAAATCACCCGCATAAGAAATCCGGGCGGGAAATACCCACATATCCCGCGCA
>JAFYMJ010000079.1 GCA_017556665.1 Bacteroidales bacterium | reverse complement strand
TTTTGTCTAACTTTCGGGGTTCATGTCACTTGGGTCAACCTCTTTTTGCTTTATGTGTTATATGACTACAATAGCTTCTTAGGTTTTCCAGCTACAAATTCTTTAAGGTAAAACGGTTCATAGTAAGCAATATCTTCAAATTCACCTTTTGCCAGTTTGTTGGCAGCCACAACTCTCATCCCTTTTGCGTGCAACTCTGCAGGGGCAAAAATTGCATTATTGTTATCACCTACAAGTGGTTTGTATTTTTCAGCACCATTACCGGTAAACAATACCTTACCCTTCTCTAGTAGTTCATCATAGCTATGCTCATCAAGTATCTTGGCATTAACTTCTGACAATTGTTCCCCATAAGAGCTAAAGTTTGCTGTATATACCTCCATACGTCTTGCGTCAATCATTGGAACAATTGTATATGGCTCATTGGATGAGCACATCCCCTCATCAATGGCAAGTTGTGCTATTGTTGCCAATGTGCATACAGAGATTAATGGTTTGCCAGCTCCGTAGCATAACCCTTTTGCACAAGAAACACCAACTCTAAGTCCGGTATATGAACCAGGGCCTTTGCTTACTGCAACGGCAGCGCAGTCATGAATTGTAAGTGAATTCTCTTTTAGAATATCATCAATGTAAACGGCAAGAGTACTTGCGTGAGCCTTTGGCTGGTTAATATACTTTTCAGCTATAATTTCAGTTCCTTTGCTAAGTGCTACAGAACACGAATCTGTAGCAGTTTCTATAAGTAATATAATGTTGTCCATTTTCTATTTTACAAGTACAATTGAGTTGTTTGAAAGTTCTTTACTTATGGCTGAGTAAGGGCCAACTACAATCTGTTCATCTTTATCAAGCCCCTTAATGACCTCAATATTTGCCATATCTTGAATACCTGTCTCTACAAGTCTTACATTTACTGTATTGGTTATATTGTTATATACAAAAACTTGTTGAGGTATAGATATATTTTTATCCAGTGAATCAATAAGATTGCCTCTTGTTGTAATTGCCATAATAGGAACAGTCAAAATACTCTCTTTAACATTTGTTATTATTGTTACAGAGGCAGACATACCAGGTCTTATTGGAATAGGATTAATGTCAAACAAATCTTTGTATGAGTCTCTGTTTATAGATACATTAACCTCAAAATTTGTAACCTGGTCAATAGATGCTGTAGCAGAAGATTTGGATGAGCTTGCAACTTTTGTTACAACTCCCTGGAATTTTCTGTTTGGATACGCATCTATTTCAACTATGGCATTATCATATTTGTTAATCCTAATTATATCATTCTCATTTACATCTACAATAACCTCCATATCATCCAAATCTGCAATTCTGAGCATTTCTGTACCCGCCATCTGACTTGTTCCAACCACTCTCTCTCCAAGTTCAACATCCAATCTTGATACAACACCATTCATTGGTGCATATATAGAGGTCTTGCCCAAGTTCTCTATAGCTTCATTAAGAGCTGCTTCTGCCCCTTTTACAGAGTATTCATAGGATTGAAGCTGTTCCTTGGCAATCTCAAGTTGAGTTAAGCTTTTTTCATACTCAGATTGTGAAATTGCTTTCTGATTATATAGGACAGTGTTTCTTTTGTGATCAAGTTCTGCTTGGGCAAGGTTAGCCTTCTGTTGCAGATATTGGGCTTTTGAAGAGTTAAGACTTGCTTCAGCCCTCTCCTTATTTGAAATGTAGATGTCGGGTTTGATTCTAAGAAGCAAATCACCTTTTCTGATGGTGTCTCCAGATTCTACCTCAAGCTGTACAATTTCACCAGATACATCGGGACTAATCTTAACCTCTGTTACAGGCTGGATTTTTCCATTGCAAGGAATGGACTCCGTAATGGTGGTTACGCTTGGTTTTGATAAATTTACCACAATGCCAGTTTCTTTTCCTTTGCCAATGGCTATAAGGACAGCTATAACAATGGCAACAGCCGCAATTACGTATAATTTTTTGTTTTTCATACTCTTTTTCTATAGAACACCGTTAATTTTTATACCTCTGTAGTAATCCAGAATAATTATTTGGAATATATATTGATACAAAGATTGATAACACTCATTTTCTGCTTTAAACAAATTTGTTTTGGCAACAATAAAATCTGTACTGTTTACCATTCCCAAATCAAATTTTCCTTTTGTCTGATTATATGACTCAGCCGACAAATTTTTGTTTTCCAATGCTGCCAGATATTTATGGTAATATGCAACAGCATCGTTATGAGCCTGTTGAATCTCTTTGTACAGAGACTGTTTACTTTTCTCAAGCTCTATCTGTTTGGTTTCAACTGCCAATTTTGAATTCTTTATCTGAGTCTTGCTTCTATAGTTGTTAAAAATAGGTATCGATAACCCAAATCCTATTGATGGACTTCTGTTTTCATTAAACTGGCTAAAGAATGCAGCATCTGAACCATTGCTGTAATATGTGGCATATCCTGCAGAGAATGACAATGAAGGGTATGCGGCCCCTTTTGCAATTTTAAGTTGCAGCTCGCTTTCCTGTAAAGAGAGTTCTGCTTTTTTAATTTGAGGCAGGTTCATTGAGGCTGCGTATATCTCCTCTAAGGATGGTATCTGGATATTGTTGGTGTTCTGAGTCTTTGGAACAGCAATCCTAAAAGAGAAATAATTTTCCAGATCCAATAGTTGGGCAAGTTCAAGTAAAGATGTCTGAACATTGTTATGGGCAGATACAAGCTGTACCTTCTCCGACGACAATTGGGCTTTCATCTCAAGTAAATTTGAATAAGCCACACTTCCTGCATCAACCAGTTTCTCAGTTTTTGCAACCTGCTCCTTTACACTGTTATAGCTCTCCTGAGCCACAGAATCTATCCGGTAGTTTAGCAAAATTTGCAGATAAGCCTTGCATATAGCAATGTAGATGTCATCTTTTAATTTTTCCACATCCTGTTGTGCCATCTTAAGCATGTTTTTTGAACTCTTAAGATTCTTATGTTTGTTCATTCCTTCAAACAAAGTGACGTTGGCAGAGACGCTTGTGCTTGTACTTTGGGAAAGATGACCCTTAATGATTGCCAAATCATTGATATTTACTGAACGGCCCCAACTCATACTGTGGTTGACATTCCAGTTTAAAGATGGTACAAAACTCAGCTTGGAGGAAAGGATATTGTTTTGTGCCTCTTTTATTGAAATTTCCTGTTGCTTGATGTTAAGATTATTGGAATATGCGTAATCTATACAATCTTTAAGTGTCCACTCCTTGTGGGCAAAACAATTACAGTATCCCATTAATATAAGGATAGAGACCAATAAAAGTTTTCTGCAATAAGTTTTCATATAATCTCAACTCTTCACTATAAAAAACAAATATACTAAGAATATACAAAAGTTGAATAGACAACAAAAATTTTGCCTATTCAACTTGAATCAGGAATTTAAGAGGTAAAACTCTCTACAGCAAGTACCTCTTGGGTGTTCCTTTGCATATTCTCCCTTGCCAGATATAGCAGTTTGGCAAGTGCCCCTATACATTTTGCTATGTAATACACTATTTTGGCAACGTTCTCATCTCTCCCTCCAAAAACAGCAATTGCAGTGCTGTTGTCTATCTCAATTAAATTGCATTTTTTCATAATCTTACATTTTTACAGATTCCCAACCGTCATTAAAGCCATTTTTCATTTCATCTCCATAATCAAGAATAAAGTTTGCAATATGCTTAATGATAATTGCAAAACGGGTAATGGCTTCCCAGGAGATACCACCTCTTATTTGTGTGCTCTCATTTACATTTATGGCTATCAAGCAGCCTCGCTCCATCAATATTTTGTCCATAATGTTATTATTATCCTGCCGTATTAGTGCAAGGCAGGTTACCACTTGAGTAATTACTCTTAAATACGTATAATTTTATTGGCCAATTCCAGATCTGATTCCTTATGGGAGATAAGAATTACATGTTTGTTCTTCTCTTTAAGCTCTTTTATAATTTTTATTATTCCAGTTGCTGATTCCACATCCAAATGTGCAGTAGGCTCGTCAAAAATATAAATTTGAGGATCTTTGTACAGTGCACGTGCAATAGAGATTTTCTGGCATTCTCCTCCCGACAATATTTTGCCGTTGTTCCCCACTAGTGTGAGCAGCCCCATTGGAAGAGTTCCAAGAAGATCCAAAAGACCAACTTTACTGCATATTTCAAGAACCTTCTCTATGTTTTCCATCTCTTTCCCCTCTTTACAAGTTATGTTTTCAAGAATTGTGGTATTGAACAGGTAAGCTGATTGTTCAATATATGCAATCTCATTTCTCCATAAGTCTATCGGGATTAAAGAGATATCCATTCCCCCAACAATTACTCTCCCCACTGTGGGGGCCATATCACCTGCAATTAATGAGGCAATTGTGCTTTTTCCGCTTCCGTTTTTTCCTGCAATGGCTGTTATTTCACCACTTTTAACCACAAAATTAAGATTGCTGAATAAATGCTCTCTTCCTGGATATGAGAATCCTGCATTGCAGAATTCAATATCTGAGTTTGCACTGTTGAATGGAAGTTTGTCAAAATTATTGCTGCATATCTGCTCATCTTTAAGATCAAGTATCTCCTGTAGCCTTTCAAAGGCAACAATTGCATTTGCAAAAACTTCTCCCAATCCCATTAATCTGCCCAGTGGAGCGGTAAAGAATGAGCATAGAGTATAGAACCCAACAAATTCTCCAATTGTGAGCTCTTTGTTTATTATTGAAGATGTCCCCATTGCAAGGATAACTGCCACAATGCTTACCCCTATGCTGCTAGCTCCATTCTCAAATTTGTTTATGGCATTGGCACTCTTGTAAAAAGAATTTGCATACTTTACATAGCAGGTCCCCAATCTGTTTAAAGCTATGTTATAGCAATTGTAATGCTTTATGGTGGTAATCCCCAATATGTTTTCAATAATTCCACTCTCCAGCTCAGAGTTGCATACAGCCAATTCTTTTCCCAATCTTTTGTTTATTCTTCCCGACAAATAATATAGTCCGGCATATAATGGGATAAAGCATATTACAGCAAATGCAAGCTTGCAGTTAAATGCAAACATGAATGTTGTGGCTCCAAATAGGGTAAGTATTGCTGTTAAGGTATTTATTACTCCCGTTGTTACAAAGTTCCTTACCTTTATTATGTCATCTATCCTGGCAGTAATGTCTCCGGCTGGATGTGTATTAAAGAATGATATTGGCAAAATGTGCAGTTTGTTAAGAAAATCTGTAAAAAGTCTTGTGTCTATTTTTATACTGCATCTTATAATATAGATTGTTGCACAATAGCCAATGTATAATGAGAGTGCAGACAAGACAATTATAAGTATTGAGATGCTCCGTATATACATTGGTGTATTCCCTTCTATGGCTTTGTCTATAAAAGACTGCAAGAAAATGGAGGTACTTGTACCAACCAGAATACATGCAAGTGCCCCTGCAAAAGAGAGCAGACACTCCTTTTTGTATAGCTTGAACAATGCGTATATCCTTTGTGATGTTGAATATTGCTTCTCTCTCTTTACAAAATTGACAGTGGGTGTTGCAATAATTATGTAGCCTGTCCATATTTCACCAAAATCTTTATATGACAGTCTTTTGTATGTTCCTTCACTTGGATCCATTATCTTTATGGAACTCTCTGTTATGTTGCATCCAACCACAAAATGGTAGTAGCCATCTTTGTTTTTTGTGTGGATTATGAAAGGAGACCCTATCTCTTTTAAGGCTTTAATCTCTTTATTGGGAGAATTGTATCCTTTAGCTTCCAGCCCAACTTTTTCTGCCCCGTCTATAATTCCCTTAATTGAGATGCCGTCCTTATTGCACCCGCAATAGAGACTTAGTTCTGCCAATGTATAGTATGCTCCATAAAAATGGCATATATGGGCAAGACAGGCAGCTCCGCAATCATATTTGTAGTGTTGTTTGATTTTCATTGCCTATATTGCTAGAGCACACCCGCATATGCAAAGTGCCATTGTAAATACTATTGCAAGAATGTAGATAAAGGTAAAATTGCCTGGCTTGTTAAAAAGCAGACTCTGTGGTTGTTCTTTAAGTTTACTTAATGAATTCTCTTTTCTCATCTCTTTCTGTTTTTTACAAATTTGAGACAAGAAATATTATTTGGATTGACAAAAAATAAATTTGTGATTCTAATGGATCAATTTGTCAAGATAAGGAAATACTTTGTCGGCGAAGGTCTCTAACCAGCTATATACAATGGATTTGTCAAAATACTCTTTTGGTACCAGATCTGCCGCATCATTCATTTTATTGAATACGGTGCTCAAAAGAGAAAGAATTAAAGTTGCCTTGAATCCGGCAAATACAAAACCCAGGATTCTGTTTATCCAACCTATTGAGGCAAAGCTGAACAGATTCTCTATCCCCTTGCCAATAATGTTGCCAATAATGATTACAAATACAAGAATGGAGGCAAAAGCCAATATATTTATTGTAGACTCATCCCATGTAAGGGAGAACCATTCTTTAAGATATGCAGCCAGAAATGTGGTAAATTTAAAGGCGCACCATACTCCTGCAATTATTGCCAATATGCTTGCTATTTGGTTTACAAATCCTTTGAATAATCCCCAAAATGCATAGCCAATAATCATTGCTAAAAGAATGACGTCCAATGTGCCTAATTCCATGTTGATTTTTTTTCAAAAATACGTAATTATCTTATCTTTGCAAATTCAAAATTTAATAAAATGGGCTACAAAGAATATAAAAAACTAGACTTAGTTGAGATAAACAAGAGTGTATTGGATAAATGGAAAGCAGAGAAATGCTTTGAGAATACACTAAAGTTAAGAGAGGGTGCAAAGAAATTTGTCTTTTTTGAGGGACCTCCTTCTGCTAATGGAATGCCTGGTATTCACCACGTTATGGCAAGAGCAATTAAAGATGCGTTTTGTAGGTTCAAAACACAGTCTGGTTATCTTGTGCAAAGAAAAGCTGGTTGGGATACCCATGGTCTGCCTGTTGAGTTGGGTGTAGAGAAAATGTTGGGAATTACCAAAGAGGATATTGGTAAGAAGATTAGTGTTGATGATTACAACAGTGCGTGCCGTAAAGAGGTTATGAAATACACTAAAGAGTGGGTTTCACTAACAGAGAAGATTGGTTATTGGGTGGATATGGATAATCCATACATTACTTACGACAACAAATATATTGAGACACTATGGCATTTGCTTAAAGATATTTACGGTAAAGGTCTTTTGTATAAAGGATACACAATCCAACCTTACTCTCCAGCTGCCGGTACAGGTTTGAGTTCACATGAGCTTAATCAGCCAGGTTGTTATAGAGATGTTAAGGATACAACAGCTGTAGTTCAGTTCAAGGTTGTTAAGGATGCTGCAAGTGAGTTCCTTTTTGATGAGCAAACAGCAGATGGCCAATTGTATTTCTTGGCATGGACAACAACTCCATGGACTTTACCTTCTAATATGGCTCTATGTGTTGGCCCGAATATTGAGTACATTAAGGTTAAGTCTTATAACCCATATACAGGTGTCCCTGCAACATATGTTGTAGCTAAAGATTTGTTGTACAATCACTTTAATAAAAAAGCAGAGGAACTTTCTTTAGAGGATTACAAACCAGGAGACAAATTGGTTCCATTTAAAGTATTTGAGACTGTTTACAAAGGCTCAGAGCTTAAGGGAATCAGATACGAGCAACTTATAGAGTGGATTAAACCTGAGCCAGAGATGATGAAGGTTATAGTTGGTGACTTTGTTACAACTTCTGATGGTACAGGTATTGTTCACATTGCAAGAACATTTGGTGCAGATGATGATAAGGTTGGCAAGATGAACAACATCCCTCCATTCTTTGTAACAGATAAGAATGGTGACAACCAGCCAATGGTTGATAAGACTGGTAAGTTGTTCAGAATTGAGGATCTTGACCCTAAATTTGTAGAGGAGAGAGTTAATGACTCATATAAGAATTTTGCAGGCAAGTATGTAAAGAATGCATATGATCCATCTCTTGCTCCAGATGCAGAGACTTTGGATGTAGAGATTTGTGTGGCACTTAAAGGTGAGAACAAAGCATTCAAGATTGAGAAACATACCCACAATTACCCTCACTGCTGGAGAACAGACAAACCTGTCCTATACTATCCATTGGACTCTTGGTTCATTAGAACAACAGCTGTTCAGGATGAGTTGATTGCTTTGAATAAAACTATAAACTGGAAACCTGAAAGCACCGGAACCGGAAGATTTGGAAAATGGTTGGAGAATCTTCAGGATTGGAACTTGTCAAGAAGCCGCTATTGGGGAACACCGCTTCCAATCTGGAGAAATGAGGAGTCTATGGAGGAGAAATGCATTGGTTCTGCAGAGGAGTTGTACAATGAGTTGGAGAAATCTGTGGCAGCAGGATTCATGCAGTCTAACCCATTAAAGGATAAAGGCTTTGTTCCAGGTGATTTCTCTCAGGAGAACTATGATAAGATTGATTTGCACAGACCATATGTAGATTCATATATTCTTGTTTCTGAGAGTGGCAAACCTATGAAACGTGAATTGGACCTTATTGATGTATGGTTTGATTCAGGTGCAATGCCATTTGCACAAGAGGGTTTGGCTAACTTGAATAAAGAGCAATTTGGACAAACTGCAGACTTTATTGCAGAGGGTGTTGACCAGACAAGAGGCTGGTTCTTTACTCTTCACGCAATCTCTACTATGGTAAACAAGAAAGTTGCATTCAAGACTGTATTGTCAAACGGACTTGTTCTTGATAAGGATGGCAACAAGATGAGCAAGAGATTGGGTAATGCAGTAGATCCTTTCAAAGCTTTGGAGGAGTATGGTGCAGACTCGTTAAGATGGTATATGCTTACAAATGCTCAACCATGGGATAACCTTAAATTTGATTTTAAAGGTGTAGATGAGGTTAAAGGCAAATTCTTTGGAACGCTGCATAACACATATTCATTCTTTGCATTGTATTCAAATGTTGATGGATTTGACAATCAGGCACCTCAGGTACCAGTAGAGCAAAGACCGGTAATTGACAGATGGATTATATCATACCTAAACAGTTTGATTAAAGATGTTAAGGAGTGTTATGAGAATTATGATGTAACAACAGCTGGTAGAAAGATTCAGGATTTTGTATGTGACCACTTGAGCAACTGGTATGTAAGACTAAACAGAAAACGTTTCTGGGCAGGCGAAATGACTCAAGATAAATTGGCTGCTTATCAGACACTTTATTCATGTTTGGAGACAGTTGCAATATTGGGTGCTCCAATTGCTCCATTCTTTATGGAGAGAATGTTCCTTGATTTGAATGAGGTTTCAAAAATGCATACAGAGGTTTCTGTGCACCATGTGATTATGCCTGATGCTCAGGAGCAATATATAAACAAGGAATTGGAAGAGACAATGGCATTGGCCCAAATGGCAACTTCAATGATTCTTGCTCTTAGAAGAAAAGTGAACATTAAAGTAAGACAGCCTTTGGCAAAAGCTATAATTCCAGTCCTTGATCCAAAAATTCAGGAGCAGTTCCAAATTGTAGAGAAACTTGTGCTGGATGAGGTTAATGTTAAGAAAGTTGAGTTCATTACCAATACAGAGGGGCTTATAACCAAGAAGATAAAACCTAACTTTAAGACATTAGGTAAAAAATACGGTAAGCAGATGAAAGAGATTTCTGCTGCGTTTGCAACCTTTACTCAAAGTGATATTTCTGCTATTGAGATGGCTGGAGTATATACATTTGAGTTGTCGTCGGGAAGCGTAACATTAGAGGTGGAGGATTATGACATCACTTCTGAGGATATGCCAGGATGGTTGGTAGATACAAAAGGTAAGCTTACTGTTGCATTGGATATTACCATCACCGACGAATTGAGAAAAGAGGGTACAGCACGTGAACTTGTAAACAGAATCCAAAATATAAGAAAGGATAATGATTTTGAGATTACTGATAAGATTACAGTTCAGATAGAGAACAGACAAGATATATCTGAGTCTTTGGAGATGTACAAAGAGTATGTTTGTGGCCAAACTTTATGTGAAAGTATCTCTCTTGTAGATAATTTGCAGGAGGGTGCCAGAGTAGAGTGGGGAAATGACGAAGATTTGGTTATATCAGTTAAATTAGTATCTTTACAAAAATAAACAATAACATTATGGCAACAAATGCAGTAAAGGGAGCAGCTAAGGCAGCCGAGGCTAACCCAGTGGAAAAAGTAAGATATAGCGATGAGGAGCTTCAGGAGTTCAAGGCATTAATCTTGAAAAAGTTGGAGAGTGCCAAGAATGATTATAATGAGCTTAGAGCTGCAATTACTCACAGTGCCAGCAATGGTGTAGAGGATACATCACCAACATTTAAAGTGTTGGAGGAGGGTGCTTCTTCTTTGTCAAAAGAGGAGTCTGGCCAATTGGCTCAAAGACAATACAAGTTTATACAGTCTTTGGAGGCAGCACTTGTTAGAATTGAAAACAAGTCTTATGGTATTTGCAGAGAGACAGGAAAATTAATCCCTAAAGAGAGATTGATGTTGGTTCCTCATGCAACTTTATGTGTAGAGGCTAAAAAGAACAGATAATGAAATTGTCAAAAGGGCAGTGGATTTCTCTACTTGTAATTTTATTGCTTGTTTTAGATCAGGTGATAAAATTTGCTGTAAAGCTTAATATGACTCTAGGAGAAAGTATTCCTGTTTTTGGAAACTGGTTCCAGATATGCTTTGTAGAGAATAACGGTATGGCGTTTGGGATGCAGTTTGGAGGAATGTTGGGTAAATTGGCGCTGACATTGTTCAGAATTGTCCTTATAGGATTTATATTATATTATCTTAGAAAACTTATAAAAAAAGCGTCAGTTCCTACTGGAGTTCTGGTAGGACTGTCGCTTATTTTAGTAGGAGCCATTGGAAACGTTATAGATTGTGTTTTCTATGGAGTCATATTCAATGCTTCTACACCATTCGAAGTGGCACAATTCCTTCCAGAGTCAGGTGGATATGCACCATTGTTATTTGGCAAGGTTGTGGATATGTTCTATTTCCCTTTAATTGAGTCAACTTTTCCAAATTGGTTGCCAATATGGGGTGGCCAGGAGTTCACTTTTTTTGCTCCGGTATTTAATTTTGCAGATTCCTGCATTTCGGTAAGCGTGGCATATCTGGTACTGTTCCAATATAAATTTTTCGCCAAAGAAGAAAAGTAACGGGTACATATGAAAACTTTCTTTAAAAAGATTTACAATATTATTCCAAACGGGATAATATGTCTTGTTATAATCTCATCTATTTTTGCCCTTTTGGGGGTAAAAATGGGTGCATCCAATCTAATAAACACCATTATGAATACAGCTCATGATCTGTTGATAAATACTGTATTCTATCTGATGGCAATCTGCGTTATAACGGGTGCTATAGGAAAACTTTTTACAGAGTTTGGTGTTGTTGAGCTGTTTGAGTCAATTTTAAGGCCTCTTATGAAACCACTTTTTAATCTTCCAGGAATGGCATCTTTGGGTGGTGTGTTGGCCTTCTTGTCAGATAATCCTGCTGTTATTGGATTGGCAAAAGATAAAAGGTTTGCTTCTCACTTTAAGAAATTCCAACTGATATCACTTACCAATTTTGGAACTGCATTTGGAATGGGGTTGCTTGTAATAGTCTTTATGATAGGTCAAGGCTTTTATGTAGCACCAATTTTGGGTCTTTTGGGCGCATGTATTGGATGTGTAGTTTCAACCAGACTGATGCAATATTTTGTGTTGAAAGAATATCCAAAATACAAAACAGAGGATGCTTGTGATTATGAACACGAAGAAGAGGAGAAAGAGGTAAAAGGACATAAGTCTATGTTCCAAAGAATCTTAGATGCGTTGCTTGATGGAGGAAAGACTGGTGTTGATGTGGGATTGGCAATTATCCCAGGTGTACTCATTATCTCTACTATGGTAATGCTTTTGACATTTGGTGCTTCAACAACAGGGGAGTATACAGGGGCTGCGTATCAGGGTGTGGAATTCTTGCCATGGATTGGGGCAAAACTTAGTGGTGTATTTGATTTCTTGTTTGGATTTCATGATCCCCATTTGATTGCATTCCCAATTACCGCTTTAGGTGCTGTTGGTGCGGCCTTGGGCTTAATTCCCAATTTTATTGAGCAGGGCTGGATAGATGGAAATGCAATTGCTGTCTTTACAGGGATAGGAATGTGCTGGAGTGGATTTTTAAGTACTCATACAGCAATGTTGGATACTTTAGGTTACAGAGAATTGACATCAAAGGCAATTATTGCACATACAATTGGTGGTTTGGTGGCTGCAATTGTTGCTCATTTGTTGTTCCTGGTATATTCTTTGTTCTAAAATTGTTATATTTGAAGAACAATCGCAGACAACGATTGTTATAATGTTGAAATAAAATAATCAGATATCTATGAAAAGAGTGTTTTTGACAATGGTATTGCTGGCAACTGTTTTGTGTGTAAGCAATGTGTATGCTCAAAATAAAGAGCTTACAAAAGAGGAAAAGAAAGAACTTAAAAAACAGAAGAAAGAGCAAAAGAAAGCTATTGAGAACAAATTGGAGGGCATAAAATTCCAAGCTGCCCAAATGGCAATCAAACAAATGAATTTTGTAGTTGAGGCAGATAGGGCAGAGTTCAAATATGGAGACATAATAAATGTGTCAAGTACAACAAACTTTGTTGCAGTCAGTGGAGATAAGGCTACTGTACAATTGTCTGTTTCGGGTCACGTAATAGGACCTAATGGTGTAGGTGGTGTTACTGTAGATGGATTTATTTCTGGGTTGCAAACTTCAACCGACAAGAAAGGCAACATAAACTGCAGCTTTAATGTTATGGGTTCTGCAATTTCTGCATTGGTAGAGATTATGGTACCAAAAGGAGACAATTATGCAACAGTTTATATTACTCCAAATTACAGCAGTAACAGAATGAAATTCTACGGAGTTTTGGTTCCAGCAGCCAAGTCTTCTGTATTTAAAGGTTTTGCTTGGTAACAGGAATTTGTTAAAAGTTATGGCTGAGGATATATCTCAGCCATTTTTTTTATGCTTATATATAGAAATTTTAATAAATTTGTTGGTTAACAATTTGACAAATACAAAATGATAAAAAATATGAAATTCTCAAAAGTTTGGGCATTGTCCCTTTTAGTGATTTTAGTGGCTTGCGGGCAGCAACAGCAAGCACCTCAGGTTTATGGATATGAGCTTCTAAAACTTGAGCCACAAGACAAGACTTTGTATCAGGATTATTCTGCAACCATTAAAGGTAAGCAAGATATTGCAATTTATCCTCAAGTTGCAGGTGCAATTACAAAAGTGGCCGTAAATGAGGGCGAAGAGGTTAAGAAAGGTCAGACTTTGTTCATTATAGACCAGGTACCTTATCAGGCTGCGTTAAGAACTGCACAGGCTAATGTACAAGCGGCAAAAGCATCGTTGGCATCTGCAAAACTTACATACGAGAATAAGTTGGAGTTATTCAGCAAGAATGTTGTTTCAAAATCAGATTTGACAATGTCCAAGAACTCTCTATTGGCAGCAGAAGCAAATTTGGCACAAGCAGAGGCAGCTGAAGTTAATGCAGCAAATAATTTGTCTTATACTGTAGTAAAGAGCCCTTCTGCAGGAGTCATTAGTGTGTTGCCATATAAAGTGGGTGCATTGGTGAGTGCAAACTTGCCACAGCCACTTACTACTGTTTCAGATAACTCTCAAATGTATGTATACTTCTCAATAAATGAGAACCAGTTGCTTAATATGATTAGAAAATATGGCAGTAAGGATGCGGCAATGAAGAATATGCCACCGGTTGAGTTAAGATTGAGCGATGGATCAGTTTATGAGGCATTGGGTAAAATTGAGGGTATAAGTGGTGTTATTGACAAATCTACAGGTTCGGTTTCAGTTAAGGCTGTGTTTGACAACAAGAACGGCATATTGCATAGTGGCGCTACTGGTTCAGTTATTATTCCAGAGGAGTTGAAAGGGGTGATTGTTATTCCTCAGCTTGCTACAGTTGAGTTGCAAGACAGAATCTTTGCCTATAAAGTAGTGGATGGTATAGCTCAGATGACAGAAGTGAGTGTAAGATTTGTAAATGGTGGTAAGGAGTATATTGTTAAGGAGGGTTTGAATTTTGGTGACACCATTATTGCATCGGGAGCTGGATTGGTTAGAAATGGAGTTAGAGTAGAGGCTCCTAAAGAGGCTCCGGCAAATACAGAAGTAGAGAACAAATAAAGTTTGGGATATGGATTATAGAAGGTTCATTGATAAACCGGTATTTTCATCGGTGATATCAATTATAATAGTGGTAGTTGGTGTAATCAGTTTGCTTACCTTGCCGGTAGAGCAATTCCCGGATATTGCACCTCCTACAATTTCTGTCACTACCAGCTATTTTGGTGCAAGTGCAGAAACTGTACAGAAAAGTGTTATTGCCCCTTTAGAGGAGGCTATTAATGGTGTAGAGGATATGAATTATATAAAATCCTCTGCAACAAACTCTGGCACAGCAAGTATTCAGGTATATTTCAGACAGGGTACTGACCCCGATATGGCGGCAGTGAATGTGCAGAACAGAGTTTCTAAAGCAATGAGCCAGCTCCCTGCCGAGGTAGCTCAAGTTGGTGTGAGTGTGAACAAAAGGCAAAGTAGTACTCTGCAGATGTTCTCTGTAATCAGTCCCAACTCAAGATATGACGAGAATTTCATTTCAAACTATATAAACATTAATATCAAGCCAGAAATCCTAAGATTGGAGGGTGTAGGTGATATTATGGTGTTAGGTGGCAGCTATAGTATGAGAATATGGCTGAAACCAGAAAAAATGGCTCAACATTCACTAAATCCAAGTGATATATCTGCAATCTTGGCTGAGCAGAATATAGAGGCTGCAACGGGTACTTTTGGTAAGGATTCAGATGCTGCTTTCCAGTATACCATGAAGTACAAAGGACGTATTTTTATGCCTGAAGAGATGGGTGAGATTGTAATCAGAGCCAATGAGGATGGTACCTTATTAAAATTGAAAGATGTTGCAAAGATTGAGTTGGGTGCAGAGAGTTATGCATATCATGGTTATACCAATGGTGCACCTGGTGTATTGTGTATGGTTTACCAGACAGCAGGATCAAATGCAACAGCCGTAAATGAGAGTATTGATGCATTATTGGCAGAGATGTCAGAGAATTTGCCTGACGGACTTGAGATAGTTCAACTTATGAGTGTGAACAATTTCTTGTTTGCTTCTGTTGAAAATGTGATTCATACCCTTTTGGAGGCAATCTTGTTGGTAATCTTGGTTGTCTATGTATTCTTGCAGGACTTCAGATCTACAGTCATTCCTCTTATAGGTATTATTGTATCTCTTATTGGTACATTTGCTTTTATGGCTCTAATGGGCTTTAGTATAAATATGCTTACATTGTTTGCACTGGTTCTGGTAATTGGTACGGTGGTAGATGATGCCATCATTGTGGTGGAGGCTGTTCAGGAGAAGTTTGATAGGGGATACAAATCTTCTTATTGGGCCAGCGTTGATGCCATGAAGGGTGTGGGTGGTGCAGTTTTGACATCGTCATTGGTGTTTATGGCTGTGTTTATTCCAGTATCATTTATGGGCGGAACATCTGGTATATTCTATAAACAATTTGGTTTGACAATGGCAGCTGCAGTAGGTATATCTGCAATTAATGCATTGTCATTGAGCCCTGCACTTTGTGCATTGTTTTTAAAACCATATCAGGTAGAAGGTACAGAAGAAAAGAAAAATTTTGCCGCTAAAGTAAGAAAGGCATATAATGCATCTTTTAATGCACTGCTTAACAAGTATAAATTTATTGTTGTATTCTTCCTTAGAAGGAAATGGCTTGTTTGGAGTCTTATAGCAGGTTGTATTATGCTTTTTGCTTGGTTGATGAATAATACCAAGAGCAGTCTGGTGCCAGAGGAGGATCAGGGAACAATTATGATGAACGTAAGTGCCTCTCCAGGAACAACTCTTAGCAATACAACAGATTATATGCGTATTATTGAGCAGAGACTCAGCACTATTCCTCAAATCAAGGATTATGCAATGGTATCTGGATATGGATTGGTTTCTGGTCAGGGCAGCTGTTTTGGTATGTTTGTAATTAAACTTAAACCTTGGGAAGAGAGACCAGAAAAATCTGATAATGTAAATAGTGTGATAGCACAACTTTATGGAGTTACAGCAGACATAAAAGAGGTATCTGTGTTTGCTACATCTCCTGGTATGATACCAGGTTACGGTATGGGTAACTCTTTGGATTTGCAATTGCAGGATAAAAAGGGTGGAAGTATAGAGGATTTCTACAATACTGCTCAGGCATATATTGGCCAGTTGAGCAAACGCCCGGAAGTATCAAGAGCATATTCATCATTCAATATCAGATACCCTCAATGG
>JAFYMJ010000078.1 GCA_017556665.1 Bacteroidales bacterium | reverse complement strand
GAGAAAACAATTTTTTATACCTTTGCGGGGTAAAAGTTAACAGTTATGCTACACAAGGTATCGGGAAACCCTTTAAAAAACCGAAAGATTAAGGACAATACTGCCTTAATGATTGTGATTTCATTGTTTGTTACATTGTATCTGGTTTCCAATGTAATGGCAGTAAAAGTAATTAGTCTCTTTGGTCTCTTCTATTTTGACGCCGGAACAATAACATTCCCATTTGCATATATGTTGGGAGATGTCCTTACAGAACTTTGGGGCTTTAAAACTGCCAAGAAAGTTATCTGGATGACATTTTTCTGCAATATTCTTATGGTTGTCTGTACCCAGATAGGTGTATGGTTGCCATCTCCAGACTACCTGGATACAACTGCCCAAGCCTATAACCACATGTTCACATATGTTCCAAGAATAGTGGTTGCTTCCCTTGCAGGCTTCTTGTTGGGTGAACTTTCAAATGCTTGGATTATGGAAAAGATAAAAGAGAAGACCAAAGGCAGAAGATTGTGGGTCAGAACAATTGGCAGCTCTGCCATTGGATATATCTTTGATACATTGCCTTTTGTCCTTATTGCCTTTGGTGGCATTGTATCTACTCACGATTTGCTGTATATGATAGCTTTCCAATACTGCATAAAACTTCTTATTGAAGCTTTCTTTGGCACACCTTTGGCCTACGCTGTAATCAAAGGTTTAAAATACTGCATTAAAGACTAGCCCTAACTGTTTCTGTATTGTGTTGGAGTTACCCCAGTGTGAGCTTTAAAAAATTTATAGAATACACTCTGGTTTGAAAAATTAAGGTGATACACAATGTCCTTAATTGAAAGATCTGAATATCTGAGCAGGTTCTGCGCCTCCAGAATTATATATGAATCTATCCAGTACGATGCTGTTTTGCCACTTGCACTCTTTACAACCTTTGCCAAATATTTTGGAGAGATACATAATGCCCCTGCATAAAAATTTACCGAGCTCTCCTTTTTATGGTGTTTGGCTACAAGAGATATAAATTTGTCATATATCTCTTTATGTCTTGTAGTAACTCCTTCTTTATTTGTTTCATCTGCTTTATTTCTACCTTTCCACGCCCCGGCAATCTCATATATAAGGGATGTACATAAAGTAATAATACTCTCAAGCATATATGGCCTTTTTGCCGATATTACATTCTTCATTAAACTGTAATACTTTGTAGCCAACGCCATCTCGGATTTTGTAAGGGTAATTGTAGGTGTGAGCAAAGGATTGTTCTGCACAAAAAATCTTGATATGTCAAACCTTAGTTTTGCAAAATACTCAGCCGACAAAACAATTGCTATTAAATGACACCCTGCATTCTTTGAGTTGTTCTCAAGTTTTACAATATTTCCCGGGGTAATTACGGAGAAAGTGTTTCTTGTAATTTTAAGTTCCTTTAAGTCCAGACTTAATGTTAAGTTTCCCGATACACAGAACAGCCCCACATAAACATCAATTTTTGTAGGATAGCTTATAAATGGGATATTCTTACCATCTACAACTGCATCTGCAATAAAAAAGCCGTCACCTATATTCCAGACAGATGCATTCCCAAAATCCCTTTTAAGTTGCAAAAGGTTTATGTGTTTAAGTTTTTTTGACCTCATACCTAAGGCAAAGATAAAACAAAACAGGCAATAATCTTTGCGACTATTGCCTGTCTCACACAACAAACATTATAAATTTATGAATATAAGAATCTTTTGATACTCATTTTTGGAGTTTTCTCAAACGGCTCTTTTCTAACTTCAATCTCAGAAATCTTGCTGTAAACCGGCATTGTAAGATTGATGTTTGTTCTAATCTCTTCTACCTTCTGATTGAACAACTCTCCCTCTATACCATCATTTTTAAGTTTATCGTTATCAAAGTAAACAAGAGCAACCAAATTTACCCCTCTGCTTACAACAACAGACTCCAATACATAATCCTGATTATTGAAAGCTGCCTCTATCTCCTCTGGATAAATATTCTGACCATTTGCACTTAGAATCATATTTTTGCTTCTACCTTTAATAAAGATATTGCCTTTCTTGTCAATTATTCCCAAATCGCCTGTATTCATCCAACCGTCTGCTGTAAATGCAGCTTTAGTAGCCTCTTCGTTCTTAAAGTAACCAGACATTATGCTTATTCCTCTTGCCTGAATCTCACCTACAATTTTTTGAGGGTTGCTTGAATCAATTCTAACCTCAACCGACTCTACAGCCTTACCGCAAGAACGTGGTACAAATGTATCCCATGGCTCATAAGCAAGAAGCGGAGAAGCCTCTGTCATACCATAACCAATTGTAAAAGGAAGTTTGAATCTCTTGAACCATGTCTCCACCTCTGGATTAAGAGCTGCACCACCCATTACCAAAACTCTTACTTTGCCACCAAATGCATTAAGCAGTGTTGTACGGATTTTCTTAAAGATAAGTTGGTTTACACCAGGAATCTTTGTAAGGATTTTCATTATTGGCTTGTTAAGGGCTGGCTGAACCTTTCCTTTGAAAATTTTCTCCATTACAAGTGGAACAGTAATAATTAGGTATGGTTTAACCTCTGCCATAGCTCCTAACAAAACTGCTGGGGTAGGCATTTTACCCAAATAGTAAACTGTTGCACCACAGCAAGCCGGATAAATGAACTCAAACATCATACCGTACATGTGTGCCATTGGCAACATAGATACAATCTGGTCTCCTCTGTCGCAAGGCAATCTGTCTTGGGCAAAATCTACGTTTGCACTAATACACTCATATCTTAACATTACACCGTTAGGGGTACCTGTACTGCCTGATGTATAGTTGATGATTGCCAAATCCTTATCGTTGCCGGTTGGATATTTTACATCGTCTGCACCAAATCCAGACGGATATTTCTTTGCAAACATCTCATCCATCTCTTTGTATTTGTTTGCAAAAGCTTCCTCTCTTGCATACAATAGAGAAAAGTCTGTTGTAGAGATTACAGCCTTTACAAGTGGCATTTTCTCTATGTTAAGCTTTTGCCATACATCATTGTCGGTGAATAGGATTACACTCTCTGAGTGATCTACAAGACCATTTACACTTTCTGGATGGAAATCTACAAGAATTGGAACCGCTACCGCCTCATATATTACGGTTGAGAAGAATGCTATACCCCAGTTTGCCGAGTTTTTTGCACATATAGCAATTCTGTCACCTTTATTTACTCCAGCCTCTTTAAGCAACAAATCAAATTTTGCAATCTGTGTTGCCATTTGTCCATAAGTATATGAGCTGCCTCTATAGTTGCAAAGAACAGGAAAATCCCAATATTTCTTTACAGAGTTCTCTAATCTTGTTAAAAAGTGTAAGTTTATCATTTTAGAATTAGTTTTTAGCGTCGCAAAAGTACTCAAATATTACCTTTTGCAATAAAAAAATGCAAAATTAGTGAAAAAAAGACACTATAAGATTACTTTTTGACATAAAGAATTTATCTTTTGGAATTCAGATATGCTCCAAATTCTACAGGATCCGGCCAAGAAAGTATAATTATTCTCTATACCACTTTCCTATCCCATTTGGCAAGTTTCATATAAAGGTAGCAGAAGATTCCAAGTAGCACACCATATAAAAGTTCTGCAAACCAAACCAATTCAACTCTTGTAGTAAGATGTGTCATAGAAAAGATGAACGCAATATAGATGATTAGAATAGCTGTCTCGAGGTACAAAGCAGCAGATGTATTTCCTGTGCCGGAGACCGCCTCAAAATAGGCATTGCCAATACCTTGGAAAATTGTTCCGCTGCAAATGACCAAAATAGAAGGGACAACCAGTTGTGCAAAATTCAGATCATCTGTGTAAATGCTGGCCATCTGTACAGGGAAAATTGCTACAAGTACCACAATTGGAATTGTGCATATCATGTAATTTTTTAACACCTTTTTAATTATATAGAAAACCTGTTCTGGGTGTCCTTCGCCTATAATTCTGCTTACCAATGTATTTGTGGTTGTAGAAAATGCAAAACAAGGAGTAACAAGAATCATATATATACTTCTTGTTACAGAAGAAATTCCCGCAGCTGTCTCTCCCATCTTCTCTATAAGAACAAAGAATATAAACCATACTCCAAAAGAGAAAAGCTTCTGTGTCATAGTTGGTGCAGATACCTTTAATATTCTCTGCAACAGCTTAAATTCCAGTTTATGAGCCTTAAAAAGGCCAAATTGTTCTCTTGTTGGCAAAATATATGTGTAGAATGTAAAGAATGCAAAAGCAGATATCTCTGCACATAACGATGCCAAAGCAGCACCTCCAATACCCATTTGCGGGAAACCAAGGTTACCAAATATAAGGCAATAATCTAATATTATATTAACAGCTGCCATTATTATGGTAGAGTAAGTAATAACCTTTGTGGAGGATATTCCTACATACAAGGCTCTATACAAGAAATTGAAACATACAAAAAGGATTCCCCATTGGCGGTATTTTATATATTCCAGCGAGGCATCATAAATGTTGGGCGAGTCTATTAGCCACAGCAACAGATAATCAGACAAAAAGAACAGTACAGAGAACAGGATTGAACCCATTATGAGTACAAACAGTGCTCCGTGCTCAAAAATGGCTCCAATTCTACTAAAATTCTTCTCTCCAAACCTACGTGCAACTATAATCTGGATTCCTATTGCAAATCCTGCCGCCACAACAGTAAAAACAAAGTAGAACAAACCAGCAAGCATAGAGGCACCCAAAGCTATTACACCAAGATGGCCCAAAAAAGCAGTATCTGTAAAGTTAATTACTGTTTGTGCCATATTGCCCAACATAATAGGCAACGCTATACCCCAAATCTCCTTGCTTGTTATTTTTGGTTTCATCTGTTGTTTCAGTTAATGAATAACTATGCAATTTAGCACATTTTCCATGTAAATAAAACATCAATTACCCATAAGATAATAGCCACTTTGCTAATCTGTTAAATAATAATTACTTTTGTATGTATACATAAAAGCCACATACATGTACAACATCCGACAAATAATTCTTACACTATTATCGCTACTTGTGATAACCCCGCTTTTCGCACAAGATATGATTGTGCGCAGAGACGGTACAATTATACAATCCAAGGTTATGGAAGTTTCAAGTTCTGAAATTAAATATAAGAAAGCTTCCAATCCCGACGGACCACTCTACACACTTAAACTTTCTGAAATTTTATCAATCAACTACCAAAATGGTGAAGTGGAGAGATACGATAATATAAAAGAGGATGCTAATGTAACATCTGATCCAAAGGGTTCACCAACAGAACCTCGTCTGATTGAAGTTGCAACTGCAAGTAATAACCAGGCACTCAAGGATGTATACAACAACTCCAAAATAACGCCTCTGAAAGAAAGAGCCCCGTCAACAAAACCTATAGGGATATTCTTCTATAAATTTGCCTTTACAAAAAATTCTGTCCTTTCCAATGAGGATATAGAAATAGCTTTTGAATGGAATGAAACTCGAATGGCCTTTAATTGGGTTGTGGGACATAGAGATATAAAAATAACAAACAAAAGTGACCAGACCATCTATATTGACAAGTCCAAATGTTTTCGCGTAAATCTGGATGGTTCTTCTCATATTTACCATGATGGATCAAAGCAAATGTCGGTAACCAACGCTGGAAGTACTGGTTTAAATGTTCATCTGGGTGCCGGTGTGAGTATTGGTGGTGGGAAAACCAGGGCAACAACTACCACTTATACCAGTGAGCAGATTCTTGTCATCCCACCCCACTCATCTGCTTTCCTTTCAACAATGATTGTAGAGGGAAAGGAGTTTATTACCAGGGGAGAGGATTATTTCCATGGTTTAGGTAATATTATTCCATGGGAAGTAAAGAAATGGGCAATCTATGACTTTACAGAAGAAGATACCCCAGGCTCAATTAAGTATACCTTCACATATTCAAAACAAG
>JAFYMJ010000077.1 GCA_017556665.1 Bacteroidales bacterium | reverse complement strand
GGTCTATGGTGCAGAAACTTTTAAAGATGTAGTGGATATTCTGCAGGATCCGTCCTTATGTAATAACAAACTTGTAAAGTACAATGTGGTTGAGTATGCAGGTTCTACTGATTATGATTTTGCAGACATTAAGGGGCAGGAGCAGGCTAAGAAGGGGTTGGAGATAGCTGCATCTGGAGGTCATAATGTAATAATGATAGGTGCTCCAGGTACGGGCAAGACTTATATGGCAAAATGTCTGAACTCAATTATGCCAAAATTAAGCAAAAGGGAATCTTTGGAAACAAGCAAGATTTATTCGGTAGCAGGCTTGTTGGGAGAGAACTTGGGATTAATAAAGGAGAGACCGTTCAGGCAGCCTCATCATACCTCATCAATCCAATCTCTTGCAGGGGCTTTGGGTATGCCGGGAGAGGTCTCGTTGGCTCATAATGGCATTTTGTTCGCCGACGAACTTGCTGAATTTCCAAGGTCTTTACTTGAATTGTTAAGGCAACCTTTGGAGGATAGGGAGATTCAGATTTGCAGAGCAAGGACAAGAGTTTGCTACCCTGCCTCTTTTATGTTTGTTGCAGCAATGAACCCATGCCCGTGCGGTTACTACAATCAGCCGGGGAAGGTGTGCAATTGCAGTGTCTCTTCAATAATGAAATACAGAAACAAGTTGTCGGGACCTTTAATGGACAGGATAGATATACAATTGAGGGTTTTACCGGTGAGTGCGAGTGAGATAGTGGGGGAAAGCGGAAAAATTGGGGAGTCTAGCAGACAAATTGCCCAACGTGTAAAACGGGCAAGGGAGATTCAGTACAATAGGTACAAAGGGGAGAACTTTTATACAAATTCCCAGATTCCTGCGGGGCTCATTTCCAAATATTGCTCTGTGGGAGAGAGGGAAAAGAGCTTTCTTAAAGAGATGATTTCAAGAATGCACCTTTCTGCACGGGGGTACAGCAGGGTTTTAAAGGTAAGCAGGACAATTGCAGATATTGAAGGGGCAGAAAAGATTGAAATTAAGCATATAGCACAAGCTATACAATACAAGATAAGTGATGAACTGTTGTAAAAGAAGATGTTGATACTCTTTTTTTTATTTATACACAATCTTATATCCACAGACAAGGTCTGAAAAATGGCCTTAGGTATGGCTGGCAATCTATTCCATCTGAACCATAATTTCCTAACTCACAAATGCCCCAGTTTGTCTACTAAGAGGCATTTGTTCAGACACACGGAAATTTATGGTCCATCTGCAATGATTGCTTACGCCCCTGAAGGATATTTTTCAGACCTTGCCTGCTGCTATACAGTTGGGTATTTGTAAAAAAGATGAAGGCGGATCAAATTGCTTTACTTTTGACCCGCCCTCTTGGTTGTATTCTGAAATGTTGTAAAATTACTCCTCTGGATATAATAGATAAGGTTTGCGCTCCTCTTTGAATTTCTCTACATCCTCTACCCATACTGCCTCAATCTCTTTTGCAGATTTACCTTGTTTGATCATCTTTCTTACATAATCCTGACCAATCTCCAACTCAAACATTTTGCGGAAGAAGTGGTCATCAAGGTTAAGATTGGTGTATGCATCTACAATATACTCAAGGTTGATACCATCTTTGTTAATCTCCTCAATAGATGGTTTCTCTCTTAAATCCACACCCCAGCATAATTTGTTAAGTTGAGGAGGATTTTTTGCTCCAGGAATGCTTCTTGGAATAAAGCTGAATAAGTAACCTTTCATGTTAGGGTGGCCATACATCTCAAAAGCTTTATCTGTACCTCTACCTAAACTTACAGGGGTACCCTCAAAGTAGCAAGTAGATGGGTATAAATATATGGCTCTCATATCTGGAAGATTTGGAGATGGTTTAATAGGCAAGCGGTATAGTTTTGCGTGGGTATAGTTCTTGCATTTGATAACTGTAAGCTTAACTTTTTTACCCTCTGCCTCTTTTAGGCCCCAGTTTAACCAACCTTTCTCATTGGCCATATATGCAAGTTCACCTAGTGTCATACCATGAACAACTGGAATAGGAAGTCCACCAACGCCAGATTTGTGTTTAGGATCTAGAGTTGGACCATCTACATAGAAACCAATTGGGTTTGGTCTGTCCAATACAATGAACTCTTTTCCCTCAATTGCACATACTGCCATCATTTTAACCATGGTTACATAGTATGTGTAGAATCTTACTCCTACATCCTGAAGGTCAAAAACCAATACGTCAAAACTGTCAAGAACATCTTTTGCAGGACGGCCAGATTTACCCTCATAAAGAGATTTGATAGGAATGCCTGTCTTTGCGTCAACAGAACTTGATACGTGCTCACCAGCGTCTGCATCTCCTCTAAAGCCGTGCTCTGGAGACATAATGCAAGTAACATTTATTTTTTTGCTTAGCAAAGTATCCAATACGTGAGTTGTTGGTGTTACCATACCAGACTGGTTGGACAATACACACACTCTTTTCCCTTTAAGTAATGGAATGTACTCTTTAACTTGTTGTGCCCCGGTTTGGATATCGGTAGCATAATTCATCTTTTCTTCACCAGGGAATGTCCCCATTGCATTTTTTGGATTTTGTGCAAATGAGCTGGCACATACAAACAATGCAATTACTAAAGTTGCAAGTTTCTTCATATTAATTTATTTAACAGTGTTTTCTATTCTTAAACAACAAATATAGTCAAAATGTGTATCATAGGCAAGACAATGAAAAAAGGAGAGTGCCCTTTTGGGACACCCTCCAAAATAGGTATATATAAGGTGTTTAAGTCTTATAGTTGGAATCTTACGCCAAATGAAGGCATAATTGCGCTCTTTTGGTATACGCCACCAAAGATTGAAGTACCCTCTGTAATTGTACCATTGGTTTTAACACCAGACAAGTAAGCAAGAGCCAAATCAATAGACAAGAATTTGGCAGGTCTTAGAGTTGCACCAAAAGTAAAGCAACCTGCTTTAGCACTTGGAGTCTCTGGGCTGTAGTTATCCATTTGTACTGGAGGAGTATCTATATAACCACCAATTCTAAAGCTTGCAAATTTGGTAGCATCCCATTGTGCACCAATTCTTAGAGCCCAAGAGTTTTTGTAATTCTTAACGCTTGAAGATGTGTAACCGCCAGTAGTCTCATCAAATACAATGTCAAGAGACTTGTATGCGCTCCAGCCAGAAATTTGGTAATCTGCTGTAAGAGTCCATTTCTCTGTTGGTTTGTAAGCGGCACCAAAGCTCAAAATGTATGGGATAGGAAGAGATGCATCAAATGTAGCACCATCCAATACGCTGAACATTTTTAATGCTTGTTGTTGTGCACTAAGTGCAGTGATTACAGTTTTTGCATAATCGTTGGCATAAGCAACTTTAGCATCACCACCCTCTACAGACAAGTTTACTTTAGATCTGTAAGAAGCACCCAAGGTGATTTTTTTGCTTACGTTAACCATTACACCCAAGTTGTAGCCAATTGATACTTTAGATTTGCCGTCCAAAAGCAGATTTGCTGGGTTTTGACCTGCAAAAGAGCCAATAGCTGGAGCCAATTGAGGCATTAGTTGACCTACAGCATCAAATGCACCAACTGGTAGTAGAGCTTTGTTTAGAGAGAAGCTTCCAAAGTCAATCATCAAACCTGCACCCAAACTTACAACATCACCAAATTTGTATGATACTGTTGGTTGTACAGAGAAAACTTTTAGAGAAATCTCTTGAACAAATGTAGCACCTGCCCAGTTTGCTGGCCATTTAAGACTGTTTCCAGCAGGGTTGGTAATGCTTACTCCAACAGCAAGATTCTTGCATGGTTTGTATCCAACATAACCAAATAGAGGAGTGCTTAGTGGGTTCTCGGTTACAGATTTTACATTGTTTTGACTTTGTGGAACGGTATTCATCTCCACTTTAGATTTAATAGCTGTAATACCAAATGAGATGTCAAATTTTGAATCCATAAATGCCATACCAGCTGGGTTGAACAACATACTCTCAGCACCTAATTTCAATGCTGTTCCAGTGTGACCCATACCAGTTTGTCTGGCACTTTGTGAGTTTACTTGGTAGCCCTCTGCAAAAGCAGGAACTGCAATCATAACAGTTGCAACTGCAACTAAAAGTTTGCTAGCGTTAGCAGCCAATTTCTTAAAATTCATATTGTAATTTTTTAGTTAAAAACGGCCGCAAAGGTATATAATATTTTTTATATACCAAATTTTTGTTGTTTAGTTATAATATGCAGATATTCAACATCTTAAAATTACACTTGTTTGACGCTCAGTGTAATTTTAAATAGTAAAACCTTTTACTAAAAATTTATAACAACTTGTAGCACAGCTAATTGAGAGTAGAGAAAATATTATGTTTTTACAGCAAAAAAAGAGACCCAATCAAATTGATCGGGCCTCCTGGTATAGGATATTACAAATCTAGTTGTTGTTCATCTGTTTTATGTCAATTTCTTCTTTTTGGGAATCGCCTATAAGGTATTCGCAGAAGTGATCTGCCATTCTCCAGAAGAAATATTCAGTCATATCTCCAAATCCATGTCTTTGGCCAGGGAGAATAAGCATCTGGAATCGTTTGTTGGCTCTAATTAGAGCATCAACAACTCTTAAAGTGTTACCAGGGTGAACATTGTTGTCAATATCTCCATGGATTAGAAGCAAGTTACCTTTTAAATTTTTAGCCAATTGCTGGTTGGTATTTATGCTGTATTTAAAAGTAGTGTCACCCTTTTGTGATACCTCTTCCAATACGCCGTGGTGTTGCTCACTCCACCAGCGGTTATAGATGCTGTTATCGTGGTTTCCGGCGCAGGAAACGGCAGCCTTAAAGAAATCTGGATATTTAAGTATTGCTGCAGTAGACATGAATCCACCACCTGAGTGGCCATGGATACCAACTTTGTTGCCGTCTATATATTTGTGTCTTGCGGCAAGTTGTTGTACTGTAACTTTTTTGTCTTCCAAGCCATAATCCCTAAGGTTTCCATATCCAAAATTGTGATACCATTTAGAACGGTTAGGGTGTCCGCCTCTGTTTCCAACAGTAACAACAATAAAGCCTAATTGGGCAAGTCTGTCTACTCTATCCATACTTTTTGTCCACGACGAATTGTTGGCCTCTGTTTGAGGTCCAGGATAGACATACTCAATAATAGGGTATAGTTTTGTTGAGTCAAAATCAAAAGGTTTGTACATTACTCCATATAGGTCGGTAATGCCGTCGCCAGCTTTAACAGTAAAGATTTCAGGGAATTTGTATCCCCTTGCAAACAATTGGCTAAGGTCTGCTGTCTCCAAATCCATAATCTTGCGTCCTGTGTTGTCATATAGGGCTGTTTTTGGAGTACAATCTACTCTTGAGTAGTTGTTTACAAAATATTTGTTGTTGTCGCTTACACTAACTTTATTGTCATAATCTCCACGGTTCAAAAGTTTTAATCCTGTACCATCAAGATTTACGCAATACAGATACATATAGTATGGGTTAATACCTTTCTCTTTTCCGCAAGCAGTAAAATAGACAACTCTTTTAACAGGGTCAATTCCTACTACATTTTCTACGTGATATTCTCCACTTGTAATCTGGTTCTTTAATGTTCCGTCAGAAGAATACAGGTACAGGTGGGCCCATCCGTCTCTTTCAGACCAGTGGACAAACTCATTCCCGTTGTTAAAGAACTCAAAGTCTCTTGTCTCTACGTAGGTGTTAAGTCTCTCTTCAAGGATTACTTTAACCTCTCCTGTGGCAACATCTACAGAGCACAGGTCAACTCTTTTCTGGTCTCTGCTTTGTCGGGAGAAATAAAATTTGCTGTTGTCACCCAACCATTTTGAAGGGACATATTTTTCATACATATCCTTATTGGTATAAGGAGCTCTCTCTATACTCACCGATTGGTCTTTAAAGGCATCTATGCCAATCTCTTTTTGGGTCTTCTGCTCAAAATTGAAAAGGTACATATGGGCTTTAGGGCCTGGCTCACCAGGCATCTGGTATTTGTAACCCTCCAATTTAGGTCTAGGATTGGCAAGTACATCAATAACCCAAAGCTCTTTAACTTTGGTTAGGTCGCTTCTTACAGATGCAAAATGTTTTGAATCTGGAGACCAGCTGATTCCGCATCCTACTCTCTTTGTAGTATCCTCCTCGTGGTTGCCGCCATAAAGGCCTCTTCCTGCATATGGGAACTCTTTTGTGCCATCTTTGGTAAGCTGGAACTCAACAATTGTAGAATCTTTCTCATTTTCCATTGCTTTTTTAAGATTCTCAATATCCATATACCACAAGTTGTAATTCTTGCCATAAACAGCGTATTTGCCGTCAGGTGCTATGTTTGCCCATCTTGGGTATCTTTTCTCCTCCTCTGTTTCTGTTATGTCTGTAAGTTTGCTTGTGGCAATATCCCATTTAAAGCGGAAAACTTTTTTCTCTTTGGCAGGTTTCCCCCCTTTCTTTGGTTTCTCACCTGGTTTTGGTTTTTTATCAACCATAATGGATGTCCTTATCTCAAACTCAAAGTATTTGTCATCTACAAGTTTAAGTGAGGCAATAGGCAAGTGCAATGCGTCAAACGGATCTTTTGTAATTGCAGATATCTCTGCAGCAAGTTTACCCATATCCCAAATCTCACGCTTGGTTGCAGTAACAGGGTCTACAATGTAATATTTTGTGCCATTGGTAGTTTTATATGAATACCAGAATTTGTCTGAATTCTTGAACCAGTTGGCTCTTACTTCTGTAGAGAAAACCATATTGCCAACCTTTTTTGCAGAGAATCTTTCTGCAAGATCATAATTGGCTTTGGTTACAGGTGTCTGTTGTGCGTGGGCAAAGGAACAAAGGGCCAAAAACGCAACTAAAAATATTTTCTTCATATGTGTTATTTTAATTTTCTATCCCATTCTCCAACTTCCATATCAAAGATTCTTCCATTCTCAATCTTAAACCTTAGAGCAGTCCTTACTTGATGGAATCCCTCAATTCCTGCGGCTCCAGGGTTTATTGTAAGCACATTGTACTTGGAATCATTTATAACTTTAAGGATATGTGAATGTCCACAAACAAAAATATTTGGCAAGTGGGCATTTATAAGTTGGAAAGCTTTGTAATCATATCTTCCAGGATAACCTCCAATATGCATCATAAGCACCCTCATCCCCTCAATCTCAAAAAATTGGGTATAAGGATGAGAGAGTCTTACATCGTAACCGTCGCAATTGCCGTAAACACCTCTTAAAGGTTTGAACCTGGCAATGGCATCTGCGGTTTCAATGTTTCCAAAATCGCCTGCATGCCATATTTCATCCACAGTCTCAAGAAACTTCTTAAGTTTGTCGTCAAAGAATCCGTGGGTATCGGAGATTAGACCTATGTATGCCATTACAGTTTAATGATAATTTTTTTCTTGTAAAGGAACATTGCCATAAGGACAAATATTGTAACAAATACAAGAGCATAAATTAATGAAGATACCTCATTGTTCTCTCCTACAATTGCAACGCATACATTATTGTAGAACCAAGACAGTACACTCCAGGTTTTCTCTTTAACTGTTCCGTCTGCAAGTTCAACAGTGTATTTCCATTTAATTATCTGTCCAAGAATCTTTGCAAACAATCCTGCCATAACAAAGGCAAACAATGGGTTCATACCCATAGCCTTAAATGGAGTAAAAATTTTCTCTTTACCCTTAATGTCTATCAGATATATAAAGAAAGCCAGCATTATAATGCTCCATCCTCCTGCATAAAGGACATAAGAGCCTGTCCATAAAGCTTTAATGATAGGATAGCATATGCTCCACACCAAACCGCCTGCAAGACAGCATAGACCAATTGTGTATAATTGGGCCACCACATTAATCTTCTCTTTACTCTCCCTAATCAAATTTCCAATCAGGTATCCTAAAAGTAATGTGCATGCTCCCGACAAGGCACCTAAAAGTCCCTCTGGGTCAAAAGCTATTCCATATCCTTTGTAAATATGGTTCTCTCCAAAAATGGCAAGGTCAATCAATTCTGCATTCTGGCCAGCAAGAGAGAATGCACCGGCTGCACCATTTACAAGCTCGGCAGATTTGTCTCCTATAAGGTAAAGAATAATCCAGTGGACCACCATTAAGATAGCCATGGCAGGGATAATTTTTTTTGCCTTCTTTAGCCACAAAGCCAAAAATCCTCCCAATACATAACACATTGCAATTCTTTGCAAAACGCCAATTATTCTAACGTGCTCCCAACGGTAAACAAAGTTTTCCCAGAAAGAAAGGTCTGGGTTTGGAGATGTAGGGTAGAATGGGAATGCATTAAGCGCCAGACCAACCAAGAAAATCATTGCACCTCTTTTAAGCAGTTTCTTTACGCTGTCAACACTTAGCGATTCGCTGTATTTAGAGAAAGAAAATGCCATTGCAGCACCTACAATAAACAAAAAGAAAGGGAAAACTAAATCTGTAGGGGTGCATCCTGCCCAAGGTGCGTGTCTTAATGGAGGGAAAATTTTTCCCCATGAGCCAGGATTGTTAACCAGAATCATACCAGCTACAGTCATACCTCTAAGGACATCAAGGGCAACGTAACGGGTGTTTTTAACTTGTGTCATATTTATTGTTTTATTAATTTTACAATAGAGTTCAAAGTGTAGACAAAAATAAGTGATTTTGTTGATATATTTGCTTAAATTTTAGGGGTATGGAACTTTTTTATTCAAGAAATATAGCTAATGGAGTCTGTCAGTTGGATTTGGAAGAGAGCAGACATTGTGCAAAAGTCCTAAGACATGCAGAGGGTGATATCATAAATGTAATTGATGGAGAAGGGAGTTTGTTCCAATGCAAGATAGAACAGATAAAGAAGGAGGTTCTATGCAGTGTTGTAAGCGAGCAGAAGAATTTTGGAGCACATCCGTATAACCTTACAATGGCAGTATGCCCCACAAAAAATATAGACCGTTACGAGTGGTTTCTGGAAAAAGCCACAGAAATGGGTATTGATACCATTGTTCCAATAATAGGAGAGCATTCAGAGAGAAAAGTAATCAAACCAGAGAGATTGGAGAAAATATTGGTTTCTGCTGCAAAACAATCATTAAAGGGGGCTGTCCCAGTTCTGCAGGAACAAATCTCTGTAAAGGATTTCATTAAAAAACAGCAATTCTCCTCCAATACAATAAAACTTATAGCTTATTGTACCAATGCAGATAAGGTCTCACTAAAACAGATATTGGATGAGGTTGCAGCAAACAAAAATGCTACCCCAAAAGAGGTAGCAGATATTGTTATTCTTATTGGCCCGGAAGGTGATTTCTCACCTGCAGAAGTTGACCTTGCACTAAGCAACGGATTTACACCATTAACATTGGGCCAATCCAGATTAAGGACAGAAACTGCCGCAGTATTTGCGTGTGCCTGTGTTTATTCAAGTTTAGGGGAATAAGGTTATTTCCTTATAATCTCAACTTCACCACCCAACCCAAGTTTTATTATCTGGGATGCACTGTGAGTGCTGTCTCCCTCAAGTTCTGCATCTGCAATCCAGTCTGCAGCATCTTTGATATTCTGAGGAATCTCTTTGTAATATACAGGAGCTATCTCTCCAGATATGTTGGCAGATGTAGAGATTATAGGTTTTCTGAACTTTTTAAGCAAAGCTTTGCAGAACTGATGCTCAGGAACTCTAATTCCTATTGACCCATCCTCTGCAACAGCATTGTTTGCAAGTCCCATGGCCCCTGGGTAAATTATAGTCATAGGCTTGTCGTTTATCTCCAACAAGGTAATGGCCATTTCTGGAATCTCCTTAACATATCTGCAAATCATATCTGCATCTGCAGCAAGGACAATAAGGCTCTTGCTCTCTGCCCTGTTCTTTATTTTATAGATTTTTTCAACTGCCTGTGGGTTTGTGGCATCACATCCAAGTCCCCAGATTGTATCGGTTGGGTACAATATTACGCCACCCTCTTTTAAAACTTTAATTGCAGCTTCAATTTGCTCGTTCATATTATCTAAATTATTATTGTTGCACTTACAGGATAATGGTCAGACAAACTCATTTTATGTGTTATGTGGTCTGCACATTCGTACTCAGACGGATACAATATGTAGTCTATTCTAAGCAGTGGCCACATAGGGGCAAATGTTGCACCAAATCCTTTTCCCCCCTCTATAAAACTGTCCTCTCTGTCTTTGCACAAACGGTTGTATGTATAAGACATTGGGGTATCATTGAAATCCCCGCAAATTATGGATGGAATGGAGGTGTTGCTGATGGTTGTAAGGATCTGGTCCACCTGATCTGTCCTTTTAATGAATGTCCCCAGCATTTTCTCATGAGTCTCTACAATATCGTTCTTTATCTGAGTTGTGGTAAGATCTTTGGTCTCACTGAATTTCTGTATAAGTGAAGAGAACGAGACATTGTAGGATTCAAGATGGTTATTATATATTCTTACATCTCTCCCATAATGGTTTATATCTGCATATATAGAGAGATTGGTACTGTGCTTAAAGCTTATGTACCCACTGTTCTTTATTGGGAACTTGCTAAGTATTATGTTGCCAAAATATTTGTTGTTCCTAATTCTGAACAAATGGTGAGTACGGTATTTGTATTGGCTAAAAATTGTATCTGCCTCAAGGGGACTCTCTACCAGAAACTCCTGCAAACAGATTATATCGGGATTAATATCTTTAAAATGGGAATAGAAGTTCTTTTTTGTCCACACTCTTTCTCCCTCTTTTGAGAGGTTGCGCTCTTGCTTGTCCTGGGCACCAGAGAACATCCCAACATTGCAGCTCTCAATTTTAAGTTTTATCCCCTCCCTTTCTATCTGCTCGTCAAACCCCAGATTGTAGAATCTCTCTGCGTAAAGCAAAGAGGGGATAAGGGCAAAAAACGGAATCCAGGCACTTGCACTGCGTCTTATTAGAGCAATTATTAAAAGGAAAACATTAATTGCCAGTATAGGAATAAAATAAAGGCCAAAGAACAGTGGAATGTTAAATTTGGCAGGGTTGATATAAACAGCACTGTACGAAAGCAACATGGCAACGCCACAAACAATAAGAATTGTTCTAAAAAGGGCTCTAAAAATAAATGGAGACTTTTTTCTGGTGCTCATGCTAATAGTACATTCTGTTGTTCTTTTTCCAGTACATTATTAAGAAATAACCAAATATCATACCTCCCAAATGGGCAAAGTGTGCAATGTTTCCTCCTCTTCCCGACAATCCCAAAAGCAACTCCAATGCACCAAAAATTATTACAAACCATTTTGCCTTAAGGGCAACAGGTGGGAAAATAAGCTGCATTATATTGTTGGGGAACAACATTCCGTATGCAAGCAACAATCCATAAATTGCTCCAGATGCACCAACAGTAGGGGTAAGCATTATAGACTGCACACCCATAAAGTTGCCGTTTGAAATATATCCCTGCAATTGAAGGTAAGCAACACCCAGATGCAACAATGCTGCACCAATTCCTGTTACAAAATAGTAGAACAGGAATTTTTGCCCTCCCCATACCCTTTCAAGTACATTGCCAAAAATGAAAAGGGTGTACATATTAAAGAAAATATGGGTAAAGCTGCCATGCATAAACATATGGCTCACCAGTTGGTATGGCTTAAAGAATGGAGATGAGAAATAGAACAATGAAAATTTCTCATACATGCTGTCGCCAATAAGAACAGTTGCCAGATACATTATTACATTTATTATGAGCAAATTCTTGACAACAGGCGATATGTTGGACAAAAATGAATTTCTTGTGTACATTTTAGTTTAAACGTTTAGTAAAATCTTCCAATGGAATAATATCCATTGTCTTTTCTCCAAAAGGGGTAAAGTTAGGCTCCTTGCATGCAAACAATGAGTCAATGATGCCTTGGGCCTGAATGTTTCCAATAGAGATATCTTGTCTTATCCCAGCTTTTCTAACCAGTTGGCGGACAAATTTCTCCTTGAACTCCTCTTTAAGGTTTGAGCCAACCTCTGTTATGTTCTGGAGTATGGAATCAACGCAATCCTGCATTGTCATATCTTCCAGCTCAATGTGTGCAGGTGTTCCATATACAACTACACAATCCTTGCCAAAAGGTCTTATGTCAAATCCTACAGATTTTATAAGTTCTGTATTGTCCAAAATTGTAGAGTATGATGCGGGATCAAGATCTATTGTCTCTGGATACAGATTTTCCTGTATTGCAGGGAATTCGTCACATATGGAATTGAGATAACGTTCGTATAGAATCCTTTGTTTTGCCCTGCAGATATCTATTAGCATTATCCCAGATTTTACAGTTGTAATTATATATTTCCCTTTTAATACCAACAAAGGATTTACATTTGCCCCTTCATCTTTAAACAGACTATCGTCTCCCATTGGATACTCTTTGGGTGCAATATCTGTTTTATTGTCCATTTCAAATGGATTGAACAATGGGTCAAAGTTAATTTTTGGAGGTGCAATGTATTTGCTTCCGCCAGAGGTAAAGTTGGTGTTTATAACTGGCATCTCTGGGACACCTTCTGTATCAAAGTCTATTGATGGGACAAAAGAGTTCCCGCCAATGGCCTCTTTTACAGCTGCATGCAATATCTCAAAAATAACCCCCTCATCCTCAAACTTTATCTCTGTTTTGGTAGGATGTATATTTACATCCATATTTTGTGGATCTATGTTCAGAAATATAAAGTAAGATGGATTGTATCCATCGGGAACAATATTATTATATGCCTTTATAATGGCTTTATGCAAGACGGGGCTCTTAAAGAATCTTCCGTTAACAAAAAGGTATTGGTTAGGCTGATTCTTTTTTGCAAACTCCGGGCGTCCAACAAAACCTCTTACACTAATAATGTGGGTATCGGTCTCTGTGGTAATTAAATCTTTGGCAATATCCCTCCCTGCAATCTGGGCTATTCTTTGCTTGATGTTGCTAACGGGGGTAAGGTGGTATATGTCCTTTGAGTTGTGGATAAGTCTGAACTCAACGTTTATGTTTGTCATTGCCACCTTTGTAAATTCCAAAACAATGTTTCTGTACTCAACATTGTCAGACTTTAAAAATTTTCTTCTGGCTGTAATATTATAGAAAATGTTCCTTACGGCAAAGTTGCATCCAACAGGGCAACTTATTTCTGAAACATCAATTATATTGGATTCAGCAATATGCACTTGTGTTCCAACCTCGTTCTCCTCTTTTCTGGTTTTTAATGTAACATCGGCACAAGCTGCAATTGATGCAAGTGCCTCGCCTCTAAAACCAAATGTAGAAATGGAATATAGGTCTTCTGCCTTTTCTATTTTGGATGTTGCGTGTCTTTCAAAGCATAGCTGCGCCTCTTGTGGTGTCATACCACAACCATTGTCTATAACCTGAATTAAAGTACGGCCGCTATCGTTGATTATAACAACAATATTTGTAGCACCAGCATCTACTGCATTCTCCATCAACTCTTTTACAACACTGGCTGGTCTTTGTACAACCTCTCCTGCTGCAATAAGATTTGATATGTGGCTTGGTAATACCTGTAACATTATAAAATTAATCCAAACATTTGGGCAATGTACATTAATCCAAAAATAAAGATAGCTAATGAAAGTACAGACAAGAATCTAAGAAGTTTGCCATATTTTACATCACTTCTTGCAACATCGCGGCTCTTCTTGAATGACCCTCTAATTGTACTTCCTGGTACGTATTCTTTATTCCTTTCAGCCTCAACTCTCTCTTGAGCTGCTTTAATTCTCTCTTCAAACTCTTCTTTTACCGGATCGTAATAGACAGGCTTGTAATTGAATTTTCTGTGCTGTGGAACGTGAAAAAAACTGAATCCCATATGCTAAATATATTACTTGTAATTAGAACAAAGATAAAATATTTATGTTAAATTCGCTTAAAATTATTTTTATGGATATAAGAATTGGTAACGGTTACGATGTGCACCTGCTTAAAGAGGGGTTGGAGTTCTGGTTAGGTGGAATAAAATTGGAGCATACAAAAGGGTGCGTAGCCCATTCAGACGGAGATACATTAATCCACGCATTGTGCGATGCAATGCTTGGAGCTTTGGCTTTGGGAGATATTGGCAAGCATTTTCCCGACAACTCAGATGAGTTCAAGGGGATTGACAGCAAAATTCTCCTTGCCAGAGTAAATGAGCTTATAAAGAGCAAAGGGTACAGCGTTGTAAATGCAGATTGTACAATATTGCTGCAGAAGCCTAAAGTTGCAAAGTATATAGTTGGGATGAGAGAGACTTTGTCGGGAATATTAGGAGTGGAAGTGGACAGGGTTTCTGTAAAGGCAACCACTACAGAGGGGGCAGGTTTTGTTGGAAGGGAAGAGGCAATTGCTGTGTATGCAACGGTTCTACTGATGAAAAGTTAATTTACAAGAATAAATTATGGCAGTAATAGGAGTTGATTTGGGTGGTACCAAAATAGTAGCTGCAATATATGACCAGTTTGGTAATCTTGTAAGTAAGGAATACAGATTGCTTAATGGTGCAAAAGGAGCAGAGGTTGGTAAGGTTGTTACAAGTGTAATAGGCCACCTTATAGAAAATAACCCAAAATATGACATTTTGGGTATTGGTGTTTGTGTTCCGGGAATTGTGTATTCAAAAAAAGGAACTGTATGGGCTCCAAATATTCCTGAATGGGACAATTATCCACTTAAGAAGGAGATAGAGGATTATATAAACAATCCGTCAATAAAGATATGTATAGAGAGTGACAGAACCTGTTATATTCTTGGTGAGGTATGGAAAGGTGCGGCTCAAGGGTGTGAGAATGCAATCTATATGGCTGTTGGAACAGGTATAGGTGCAGGTATCATGATAGATGGCAATATTCTTCATGGGGCAAGCGATATAGTTGGAGCTACCGGTTGGATGGCACTTCAATATCCATATTCAGAGGATTACATCCAATGTGGCTGTTATGAGTATTATGCATCTGGAAATGGTATTGCAACTCAGGCAAGAAAGGCATTGAGATGTGCACAGAATTATGAGTATGATGGGGTAATGTCTGGCAAGCCAATAGATCAGATTACATCGCATGATGTTTTTGCAGCTTATGAGCAGGGAGACCATATTGCAGTTAAGGTAATATACAAGGCAATAGAGATG
>JAFYMJ010000076.1 GCA_017556665.1 Bacteroidales bacterium | reverse complement strand
GGAGATCCAATATGATATACTAAAGGAGCTGAACAAATCTTTTGTAGATACGCTTGATATTCCAAAACTTATGAATACAAGTATTGTAGCAATGCTTGAGTCTCTTGATCCTTATACTGTATATATGCCAGAGGAGGATGAAGAGGAGCTTACTATGCTAAGGACTGCAAGTTATGGAGGTATTGGTTCAATAATAAGAAAAATAGATTCTCTGGGTGTGCTTATTACAACCCCTTACAAAGGTTCACCGGCAGTAAAGTTTGGACTTGAGCCAGGTGATGTAATTGAGAAAATAAACGGAGAGGATACAAAACCTCTAACAGCAGACCAGTGTACATCAAGAATGAAAGGGCAGCCAAATACCCAGGTTACCTTTACTGTAAGAAAAGGACGCACCGGAGAGGTTAAGGACATTGTTGTAACAAGGGACAGAGTTCATATTCCCGATGTATCTTATTACGGTATTTTAAGGGACTCAATAGGATACATTAGAGTAGACGGATTTACAGTAGGTGGGGCACAGGATGTGAGAAATGCCTTTATCTCACTAAAAGAGCAGGGAATTAAGAGACTTGCACTGGATTTACGTTCTAATGGTGGCGGTTTAATGGATGAGGCTGTTAAGCTTTTGTCTATTTTCTTGCCAAAAGGGACAATGGTTGTTTCTGCAAAAGGAAGGGCAAAAGATGCAAATTTCTCATACTCAACCACAATTGAACCTGTAGATACACTTATGCCACTTATGGTATTGGTAAATTCAGGTTCGGCATCATCATCGGAGATTGTGGCAGGTGCACTGCAAGATTTGGACAGAGCATTTGTGGTTGGTACCAGAACATATGGTAAAGGATTGGTACAAAGTATTATACCAGTATCTTACAATGGCAAGCTAAAAGTTACAACTGCAAAATACTACACCCCAAGCGGCAGATGTGTTCAAGCATTGGACTACTCAAACAGAAATGAGGATGGCAGTGTGGGTGCTGTTCCAGATTCACTTAAAAAAGAGTTCAAGACAAAACTTGGCAGAAGTGTTTATGATGGTGGTGGAATTGCACCGGACTCAACAATTAAGGCACAGCCATACAGCAGACCGGCATTCTCTATGGTTGTGAATGATATTTTTGGAGAGTATGCAATAGAGTTCTACAAAAAGAACCTTTCTATTCCTCCAGTAAAGGATTTTAAGGTCACCGACGAGCAATATGCAGATTTTGTTGAGTTTGCTTCAAAGAAAAAGTTTGACAGCCGCAGTGATGCTCTTACCCATTTGGACAAAATGATAAATGCTGCTAAGGATGAAGATTTGTATGAGGTTTACAAAGCTGAGTTTGACGCACTTAAAGCCAAACTGGATATAGACAAAAAACAAATGCTAATTCTAAAAAGAAGCGAATTCCAGCCGCTTTTAGAAGAAGCAATTGTTACAAAATATTACTACACAGAGGGAAGTGTAGAAAAAATTATCCAATCAGATGACCAGTTGCACAAAGCTCTGGACTTGTTTTAACCTTTATTTGAATTTCTTAAGCAAGAAAGAAGGATTCAATCTTATATAAACGCCAAATGCAATGGAGCATGCAGATTTCTGCGGCTCCGGCAGGGCGCTTGAATATATATAGTTCCCTTTTGAGCTCAAATGGTAGAATGCGTCAACCTCTGCCCCAACTGAGCATATTTTACCAAAGTTCTTGTTGAACTCTACGTGTGCATACAGCATTGATGGACTCTGGTAAACAAAACCGGGATCGCAAGAAGAAACACAGCTAAAGAAAGGACTTCCCAGTATAGAGACAAAATCTTTTCCCCACCAGTAACCAGCTTTAACCTGCAGCATCTTCATCTCTGCAGCAACCCACGCATTAACTCCATATCCGGTTTCAACAGGCAAAACCTCTCCAGCGCATTGTTTAAAGTAGAAACCCATAACTTCTGCTCTAATTTTTCTAAAGAATTTTGTTGTACTTACCTGGTAACTTCCACTTATACCTGTACCAGCATTAAACCAAGTCTGGATTCCTGCCCTTACACTGTCAATCTCTCCCCCCTGATGTCTGAATACAACCTGGATTGGAATATTCATCTGAAATTTGGAATCTTTATTTGTTACCCATCCTTTTGTTGAAACGCCTGCATAGAATATCTCCTGCTCATCGTCGCCTGGGAAGATGTAGTTGTTCCAGTCAACCCATCCGTCGGCCGAGAATCTTTCTGAATCATAAAGAAGCTGAATACCCATTTGGGGATCTGCAGTAAGGTTTAGTTCGGTGTTGTAAAGGGCATTGTTGTATTTATGGTTGGATGCTCCGTAAATGCTTCCCATTACAACATTAAAACCTTTTAACAATTCCACCTGGGCTCTTATGAATGGTCTAACGTGTGCAGTTTCTCCGGCTCCCCAGTAGAACAATCCATGTGCACCAACCTCCAATTTTATGTTCTCCAGGGGCTGGTATGTGAATTTTGGCTGAAGCCAAATTCCAGGCAAAGTATATCCTTTGGCAAAATTGCCTTTCCACTCGTTGTTCTTAAAGAAACTGAGATTGTCTAACTCAAAGGTAAGATTACCCGTATTTTCACTTTTTAACATGTGGTCTGTCTGGTACATGTTTTCCTCTATCTGGGCAAAAGCAGGATTAAAGAGCACCGCAAACAGAATTATTGCAAAAAATTTTTTCATTCCCGTATATCTTTAACTCTACAAAGGTATAAAAAATTGTATCTTTGCGTGAACTTAAAAATTTTAGTGATGTTTGCAATTAGTGAATTGAGTAAATATATAGAGAACAGTCTTGTAAATCTTAATTTAAGACAGGAGCCAAAGGAGTTGTATGAGCCAATTGAGTATATGATTTCAATTGGAGGAAAAAGAATCCGTCCCCTTTTGTGTCTTACAACATATAATCTGTTCTCCGACAGAATAGATACCTCAATTCTTAATCCTGCAATAGCCATTGAGATTTTCCATGGCTTCACTCTTGTTCACGATGATATTATGGATAAGGCTGACCTTAGAAGGGGTCAGCTGACTGTTTATCAGAAGTGGGACAGCAACGTGGCTATCCTTAGTGGAGATGTAATGAGCATCAAAGCGTATGAATTGCTTGCGCAGTGTCCTAAAGAGGTGCTTCCTCAGGTGCTTGAGCTGTTCTCGAGAACGGCAGTGCAGGTTTGTGAGGGGCAGCAGTATGATATGAATTTTGAGACCATTCCGGTTATTACAATGGATGAGTACCTTAAAATGATTGGTCTTAAGACTGGTGTCCTTATTGCATGTTCTGCCAAAATGGGTGCATTAATAGCTGGTGCTGGCGAAAAAATGGCTCAGGCATTATATGATTGGGCATATACTTTAGGTATTGCATTCCAGATTCAGGATGATTTGTTTGATACTTTTGGTCAAACTAATGTGTTTGGCAAAAAGATTGGTGGGGATATACTTAATAACAAGAAGACTTGGCTTTTGGTTGAGTCTTTAAAAAGGGCCAATACAGAGCAGAGGGAGGAGATTCAGAGGATTCTTGCTATGCCAATGGAAAAAGGGGAGGAGAAAATTGATGCAATGAAACAGATGTACAATACTCTTGGAATTAAGGAGGCGGCAGAGGTTGCAATAAATGAGCTTTACGGGCAGGCACTTGGCAAATTGAAGGATCTTAATTTATCGCCAAATCAGATGGAGCAGATTGAGGCGTTTTCAAACAAGCTTGTAAAGAGAATCAAATAAATGAGATGGCCTTCTGGTCATCTTTTTTTTTCTTTATACGAGGCCACGGGCGACCACGCCATCCAAACTAACCTTACCTTCCATTCACACGACAAGGTCTGAAAAATGGCCTTAGGTATGGCTAGCAATCTATTCCATCTGAACCATAATTTCCTAACTCACAAATGCCCCAGTTTGTCTACCACGAGGCATTTGTTCAAACACACGGAAATTTATGTCTCATCTGCAATGATTGCCTACGCCCCTGAAGGATATTTTTCAGACCTTGTCTGTTCCTGTACGATTGGGCCTCTGTATTACTCTTCTTCGAAAAGGTAAACTTTATCTGATCTTCTTAACCTTTCGGGAACTGCAATTGAGCAGAACTCTCCTTTTACGGCTTTGTCTACAGGTTTTAGATCTACCCTTATCTCTTCTGGTGCAAGTTCAATTACTCCTGTTGATGGGCCAATTATAAGGTAGTTTTTGTTTACACAAATCTCACCTGTCTCAACCAGAATCTCTGCTACTCCAATATTTGAGAAATAGTTTGTAACCTTTCCAACGTAAACTTT
>JAFYMJ010000075.1 GCA_017556665.1 Bacteroidales bacterium | reverse complement strand
GGTTTGTTGGAGATGAGAGGAGAGAGTTCACTTTACCCAGATGCAAACTCAACAATGCGTGCAACTTATGGTCAGGTATTGCCATACTCTCCAAGAGATGCCGTACAATATGATTATATTACAACATTGGATGGTGTTATGGAGAAAGAGGATCCAGACAATTGGGAGTTTGTTGTTCCTGCAAAACTTAAAGAGTTGTGGAAAGCAAAAGACTATGGCAGATATGCATTGGAAAATGGTAAAATGCCTGTAGCTTTCTTGTCAAACAATGATATTACAGGTGGTAACTCAGGTTCACCAGTGCTAAACGATAAAGGTGAACTTTTAGGTCTTGCTTTTGACGGTAACTGGGAGGCTATGAGTGGTGATGTAATATTTGAGCCTACATTGCAACGTTGCATTAATGTAGATGTAAGATATGTCTTGTTCATTATTGACAAATTTGGTGGAGCAGGATATTTGTTGGATGAGATGAATATTGTAGAGTAATTTAAAATTATGATACCGGCAGATATAATTAAAATTCTTGAAAAGGTAAGTCACCCAGCTTTTGACAAAAGCATTGTGGAGCTTAACCTTGTTGAAGACATTAAAGTAGAAAACCAGAAAGATGCTGTTGGAAATGATATTCCCGATAGCTATAAGATAAAATTCAAATTGGTATTCAAGTCTCCCGATGCACTTGCAGGGACAATTAAAAAATCTTGCGAGGAGGCTATATTGGCAGTATATCCTTCTGCAAAGGTCCTTATTATTGAGATGGTGAGAGAGGGGGCAGCACCAAAGAAACAAAACAAGCTTCAACTGGGCCAGGAGCAATTGGAAAATGTAGGAAAAATTATTGCCATAGCATCTGGTAAAGGTGGTGTTGGAAAATCTACAGTTTCTGTAAACCTTGCCATAACATTGGCTAAGATGGGATATAAAGTTGGATTGGCAGATGCCGATGTTTATGGTCCTTCAATTCCAAAAATGACAGGTACAGAGGATGCAATTCCAGATGTTGAGTTCATTTATCAGGATGGTTATATAGATAGAGGAGAGGCAGCTCTTGATGATCAGGATGAGAACGGAAAACCTATGGGAAAAAATCCTCACGGAGAGGTTAAAGGGGAGCTTATTTTGCCAGTTGAGAAGTTTGGGGTAAAATGGATGTCCATAGGATATTTTGCAAAACCTGAGCAGGCTCTTATATGGAGAGGCTCTATGGCATGTAATGCGTTAAAGCAAATGACTCTACAGGTTAAATGGGGAGAATTGGACTTCTTGTTGCTTGACCTTCCTCCAGGAACAGGAGACATTCATATAAGTATGGTCCACGATATTCCATTGAACGGAGCAATTATTGTAACCACACCTCAGGCAGTGGCATTGGCCGATGTGGAGAAGGGGATAAACATGTTCCGTAACAAGGATATAAACAAACAAATCTACGGATTGGTAGAGAATATGGCTTGGTTTACCCCAGAGGAGCTTCCAAACAATAAATATTACATTTTTGGAAAGGATGGCGGCAAACAAATGGCTCAGAAATACAATGTCCCTTTATTGGGTCAAATACCAATTGTACAAGGTATAAGAGAGTGTGGAGACGGAGGTGTTCCTGCAGCAGTAAGTGCAGGCCCTATCTTTGACGCATTTGTTGATATTGCCAGAACTCTTGAGTAGTTAAAAAAGGGTAGGTTCCTGGTTAAGGAGCCTGTAACTCAATCTGTGATATGGGGTAACCCCCCACTTTTCTATGGCCTCCCTATGCTCTTTTGTAGGGTAGGCCATATTTTTATCCCACCCATACTGAGGGTACTCTTTAGCAAGTTTGAGCATATACTCATCCCTGTGTGTCTTTGCAAGGATTGAGGCTGCTGCTATGCTGGCATACTTGCCATCCCCCTTAACAATACATGTGTGAGGAATATTTTTGTATTTGTAAAATTTGTTCCCGTCTACCAAAATGGATGTTGGGGTTATGCTCAGTTTGTCCAATGAACAGTGCATTGCCTTAATGGAGGCACGCAATATGTTTATCTTGTCTATTTCTGCTGGGGTAATTTCTGTTACAGCCCAGGCTAACGCCTCTTTCTCTATAATTGGGCGTAACTGTTCCCTTTGCTTTGCAGTAAGTTTTTTGGAATCGTTAAGCAATGGATGATAAAAATCTTTAGGAAGAATGACAGCCGCGGCAAATACCCCTCCGGCAAGGCATCCTCTACCAGCCTCATCGCATCCGGCTTCAATTTCTGTTTCTGACAAATATGCTAACAAACTACTCATAATGGTTACAAAAGTATAAAAAAAGTACAGAAAATAGACCTTTAAAAACATTATAACCTGTATTAGGTTGTATTTTAGTTAAAAATTACTTAAATTTGGAAAATATATTCGTTTTGAAATATAAATACTTAAAAAATAAACACTTAAATATAAATTCACGACAATGAAAACTTATAACACATCTAACGTGCGTAATGTCGTACTTTTGGGTAGTTCCAAATCTGGAAAAACTACTTTGGCGGAGACAATGATGTTTGAAGGTAAAGTTATTGAAAGAAGAGGAACAGTTGAGGCAAAAAACACTATAAGTGACAATACTGAGATTGAGCAACTTTATCAAAGATCAATTTATTCAACTTTATTATACACCGAGTTCTTGGATACTAAATTCAACATTATTGATACCCCAGGTTCTGATGACTTTGTGGGTGGTGTATATTCAGCTTTCTCAGTTGCAGAGAATGGTATTCTTCTAGTAAATGCAACTCAAGGTGTAGAGGTTGGAACAGAGATTTTTGCAAGACATGCATTTGAGCATAAAAAACCTCTTATTGTTGCAGTTAACCAATTGGATAGCGAGAAACAAGATTGGCAGGCAACTATTGATTCTTTAAAACAAGCTTTTGGAAATAAAGTAGTTCTTGTACAATATCCTGTTAACCCAGGTGCAAGCTTTGATACATTCATTGATGTATTAAAGATGAAAATGTACAAATTCAAAGATGAGAACGGTACCAGAGAGTCATTTGAGATTCCAGAGGATCAAAAAGAGATAGCTCAAATCCTACACCAACAATTGGTTGAGATGGCTGCTGAGAATGATGAGAATCTAATGGAGACATTCTTTGATAAAGGTGTCCTTTCTGAGGATGAGATTAGAGCAGGTATGAAAGAGGGTATGGTTAATGGTGATATCCTTCCTGTATTCTGTCTATCGGCTAAAAAAGATATTGGTGTTAAAAGAATTATGGAGTTCACCATTAACGCTGGTATTACTCCTGACAAATCTGATAACCTTCTAAAAGACGGTAATGAGGTTAAAGTTGATTCAAATGGCCCAACTTCAATCTTTGTATACAAAACAGCTCAAGAGCAACACTTAGGTGATGTTTCATACTTTAAAGTAATGAGCGGTAAACTTACAGAGGGTATGGATCTTGTAAACCCAGAGACTGGCGCAAAAGAGAGAATTGCTCAAATTTACGCAGTAGCAGGTAAGAAGAAAGAGAAAGTATCTGAGGTAATGGCAGGTGATATTGCTTGTACAGTTAAACTTAAAACTGTTAAGACTGGACAAACATTAACTGCTGCCGGTTGTGAGTATGTATTTGAGCCAACTCATTTCCCTGCACCTAAATTCAGAACAGCCATTAAGGCAAAAGATGAGAAAGATGATGAGAAATTAGGTGAAATTCTTTCAAAAGCTAATGCAGAGGATCCTACAATTATAGTAGAGTATTCAAAAGAGCTTAAACAAACTATCCTTAGCGGACAAGGTGAGCACCATATTAACATCCTTAAATGGCACCTTAACAACACTCACAAAATGGAGGTTGATTTGTTTGCTCCTAGAATTCCTTATAGAGAGACCATTACTAAAGTTGCTACAGCAGATTACAGACATAAAAAACAATCTGGTGGTGCAGGTCAGTTTGGTGAGGTTCACATTTTGATTGAGCCATACTATGAGGGTGCACCTCAAAACAACAAATTTAAGGTTGACGGACAAGAGATGATCCTTAACGTTAAAGGTAAAGAGGAATATCCATTGGATTGGGGCGGTAAATTGGAGTATTACAACTGTATAGTTGGTGGTGCAATTGACGCAAGATTCATGCCTGCAATCTTAAAAGGTATTATGGAAAAAATGAATGAGGGCCCTCTTACAGGTTCTTATGCCAGAGATATTAGAGTGTATGTTTACGATGGTAAGATGCACCCAGTAGATTCAAACGAGATGGCATTCAAACTTGCAGCAAGAAATGCATTTAAAGAGGCGTTCAAGAAAGCTGGTCCTAAGATTATGGAGCCTATCTACACTGTAGAGGTATTGGTTCCAAGCGATTGCATGGGTGATGTAATGAGTGATTTACAAAACCGCAGAGCTATGATTGAGGGAATGAACAGCCAAAAAGGATTTGAGGTTATTAAAGCAAGAGTTCCACTAGCAGAGCTTTACAAATATTCAACTTCGTTAAGTTCATTAACAAGCGGTAGAGCAACATTTACTATGGAGTTTGCAGATTATCAACAAGTTCCTATGGATGTTCAGGAGAAACTTCTAAAAGCTTACGAGGCAGAAGAGAAAGACGAGTAATAACTCACAAAATAGCAATGGAGGTTGGCAAAAAGCCAGCCTCCTTTTTTTATGATTAATGGAAATCTTTTTATCTTTACATATGTTATTAAACTTTGTTTGTAATGATTAAGGTAGAGAATGTATGTAAATCTTTTGGCAGCCTGGAGGTACTCAAAGGGGTAGACCTTGCAATTGCAAAGGGGGAGATTGTAAGTATTGTTGGGGCAAGCGGTGCAGGCAAATCTACTCTATTGCAAATAATGGGTTCTCTTCTGGAGCCAACCAGTGGAAAAGTATATATAGACGGGACAGATATTTTTTCTTTGGATTCTACCAGTGTGGCAAAGTTCAGAAACAGTAAAATAGGGTTTGTTTTCCAGTTTCATCATTTGTTGCCGGAGTTTACCGCATTGGAGAATGTTATGCTTCCGGCAAACATAAAAGGGGAGAAATGGGGTAACAAAGCTTTAAAGGAGAGGGCCATATCAATTTTAAATGATTTGGGTTTAGGGGAAAGAATAAATCATAAGCCCGCCCAACTTAGTGGAGGAGAGCAGCAGAGAGTAGCCATAGCAAGGGCCCTGATAAATAATCCTGCTGTTATATTCGCCGACGAACCTTCCGGTAATCTGGACAGCAAGAATAAGGAGGAGTTGCATAAGCTGTTCTTTGATTTAAGGGACAAATATGGTCAGACAATAGTTATTGTAACCCATGAGGTAGAGTTGGCAAAAGGGTGTGACCGTTGTATAGAGATGACAGATGGCAGGATTAGAGTTTAGATTCAAGCGATTTGGTGTAATCCAGGAGCATACTGCAATGCGTGTAAATACCGACGCAGTGCTTCTTGGTGCGTGGATGGAGATTCCTATGCAGAACAATATCTCTATGTTGGATATTGGAACAGGAACAGGAGTCATTGCCCTTATGGCTGCCCAAAGGGTGAGCAATAAATTGTCGGGAGTAAGAATAGATGCAGTGGAGATAGACAAGGATGCCTGCAAGGATGCTGAACTTAATTTTTCAAATGCCCCTTGGGATGGATTGCGTCCCAACTTGTACAACACCTCTATCCAAGACTTTACGGAGTGGGAGCCACAGAAAAAATACGACCTTATCTTCTCAAATCCTCCATACTTTATAGACTCGTTAAAGAATCCGAATCAGGCAAAATCTGTTGCAAGGCATAGTGATACCCTTTCGCAAGGAGATCTCCTTTTATGTGTAGGAAAATTGCTTAAGCCTGGTGGAAAGTTTGCTGTTGTATTGCCAAAAACAGAGGGTGAGGAATTGTTGAGAAAAATTGATTTCCTGTTCAACAGTGCAATAGGGAAACAGATATGTGTATTGTCTGCAAAAAGGGTCTGTAAGGTAAAAACAACAGAGAGAAAAGAGCCAAAACGCTATTTGATGGAGTTTGAGTACAATGTTGCAACAGAAAGGGAAAACACCATTGAAGAAACATTGGTAATGCTCAACAATGGTGCTTATACAACTGAGTACAGTAAGCTTACTCGGGATTTTTATCTTTATTTTTAGAGTGCCCTGTTCCTTGCCCGGATTTATTGTGCCTTAGGCTTTTTATTAGGATAACTCTGAATTTCTCCTCTGCAATAAAAGTCTTTGCAGCTTTATCAACAGGAACAACCTTACATAATTCTTTAAACATTGTCTTTTTGGCCTCCATCTCTTTATCGCAGGCCTCAAAATATGTGTCCATTAACTCCTTAATCTGAGTATCTCCCTTTTTTTGGGTGTTGTCCATAGCCTCTTTTAAGGATTTTAGGGCTTTCCTTACCTTATATCCCTGTACCATTAAACTGTCCCAGCATTGGTTATATACGGCCCAATATTGTACAGCCTCTTTTGGGGTAAGATCAAGTTCCTGAGTAAAGAAGGCAATTTTATTGCTGATCATGTGGTCATAGTTTTTATGCCACTGATCTTTATTATTCTCTTGCTGTGCATGTATGTTAGAAAAGTTGAAGATACATACTGCAATTATGATAAACACTTTTTTCATGGCTTGCTCTGTTTTTTGTTACTCCAACGATGCCAAAGTACTGGATGATACGCCAGAGCTAATAAGATATTCTTCCGCCGCATCTTCATTTATGTAAATGGTGTCGCTCTCAATTTCTGTGCTCTCTGGAATAATCTCTTCTGCTATTTGGACTTGTGTTGAGGTAGAGTCATTGGCTTGTGTGTTGCCTGTAAGGTAGAGTGCTCCATAGCCTATCCCAAAGATTAGAGCAAAGCAGGCTGCAAGTCCAATAGCTGGCTTTAATATCTCAATTATTCCAAATCTGTTTTTGCCTTGTTGTTGCCCTGTTGGGGTAATTGTTTCCATAACGGAGCGTTCAACTTCTGCAAAATATCCGGTTGGTACAATAAAAGGATTTGCTTTTAATGTACTGTTTTCAAGGATGTTCTTATGTTTATTTTCTGCTCCCATATATGTTCTTTTTTGGTTAGACAATGTAAATTCAAAAAGGTTTAATCCAAAAACAAATCTTCCATTTCTTTTTTGATTTTTTTGTATGCGTGGTGGTATGATGCTTTAAGTGATCCTACAGATGTGTTCATAATCTGTGATATCTCTTCATATGGCATCTCTTGGAAGTATCTGAAATTAAAGACTACCCTTTGGGTTGGAGGCAATTTTAAAATGGCTTTTTGCAGAGCTTTTTGCATCTTGTCTCCGTTAAAGTAGGAGTCAGATGCAAGTTTGTTCTCAAGAACAGCGTCGTAACTGCTCAATGAAAGGAATGATGTAAGCTGTTTCCGTTTAAGGAAAGTAAGAGTCTCGTTGGTAGCAATACGGTATATCCAGGTATATAGTTTGCTCTCTTCTCTAAAATTTGGAAGATTGCTCCATATCTTAATTAAAGTTGTTTGTAAAAGATCATTTGTATCCTGATGATCCAATGTAAGGCTACGGATGTGCCAATATAATCTCTCGCTATATTTTTGGACAATAAGATTGAAGGCAAACTCACGTTTGCCTTCCTCTTTATACAAATATAGAATCTTCTTGTCGTCCAAAGCAAAAACTTGTTTACTATTTTCTGGCAATAGCTCTCTTTGCTGCAGCCACTATACTTTCTGCATCAATTCCGTATGCTTTTAATAATTCTGCAGGTTTTCCACTTTGTCCAAAAGTGTCATTAACTGCTACATACTCAACTGGTGCAGGTGTATTTGCTGCTAGAGTACCTGCAATAAGCTCACTAAGACCGCCAGCAATAAAGTGCTCCTCTGCAACAACAACTGCTTTAGTCTTAGCTGCTGATTCTATGACTGCTTTTGTGTCCAAAGGTTTAATTGTATGTATATTTATTACCTCTGCTTTAATTCCTTCTGCTTCCAAAGCCTCTGCAGCCTGAATAGCTTCCCAAACCATATGGCCGGTTGCAAATATTGTAACATCCTCACCGTGGTTTAGAATTTGGGCTTTGCCAATCTCAAACTCCTGGTCCTCTGATGTAAAGTTAGGAACACCTGGGCGTCCGAATCTTAGGTAAACAGGACCAACGTATCTTCCGGCAGCAATAGTTGCAACTTTGGTCTGATTGTAGTCGCATGGAGAAATTACCACCATGTTAGGCAACATTCTCATTAGACCCAGATCCTCCAGGATTTGATGTGTTGCACCATCCTCACCAACTGTAATACCAGAGTGAGAACCGCAAATCTTTACATTGGTGTTTGAATATGCTACACTTTGTCTGATTTGGTCGTATACGCGGCCTGTAACGAAAGCTGCAAAAGAACCTACAAAAGGAACTTTTCCTGCAACAGCCATTCCGGCACCAACGCCAATCATATTAGCCTCTGCTATGCCAGCCTGATAGAATCTGTCGGGATGAGCCTTAGCAAAGTTGTCCATTTTTACAGAGCCGGTCAAATCTGCGCAAATTGCCACTACATTAGGGTTCTCGTTACCCAAAACGTCCAAGCCTGCACCAAAACCACCTCTAGTATCTTTATTACCAGTATTTATATATTTCTTATCCATTGTACATTCAAATTTTAATAATCACCAAGAGTCTCTTCTAATTGTGCAAGTGCTTTTTCTCCATCTTCTGGTTTAGGTGCTTTGCCGTGCCATGCACAAGTGCCTTCCATAAAGTCAACACCTTTACCCATTACGGTCTTCATAAGAATCATAACAGGTTTTTCTTCTGCTTTGGCAAGTTCTTTAGCTTTCTTGTATGCACCAAGAATCTCCTCAAAATCATGGCCATTGGCAACAATTACATTCCAACCGAATGCGTCCCATTTTTTCTCAAGGTCACCCAAGCCTGCAACCTCTTCTACTGTACCATCAATCTGTTGGTTGTTCCAGTCTGTAATTGCAATAAGGTTGTTTACTTTGTGATGGGCTGCAAACATTGCTGCTTCCCATATTTGACCCTCTTCACTCTCTCCATCTCCCATAAGAACATATACATAGTTAGGATCATTGTCCAATTTTTTTGCCAATGCTGCTCCAACAGCTACCGAAAGGCCTTGTCCTAATGAGCCTGCTGCCTCATGTACACCTGGCAACTTACTGTGAGGACAAGGGTGTCCTTGAAGTCTTGTTCCAAGTAATCTGAATGTAGCAAGTTCACTTACAGGAAAATACCCGCTGCGAGCATGTACGCTGTAGAAAACAGGTGAAATGTGGCCGGCAGACAAGAAAAACATATCGTTTCCTTTGCCGTCTTTACTCCAATTGTTTGGATTGTGTTTCATCTCGCTAAAGAAAAGAGCAGTTAAAATGTCTGTGCTGCTCAAACTTCCACCGGGGTGGCCGCTTTGGGCTGCAGTAACCATTCTAATGATATCTCTTCTCACTTGAGACGCAACTTTTTTAAGTTCTTGAATGTTTGACATAAGAAGTTTAGATTTTTAAATTTACATATATACAAAAGTAACTTTTAATTTATTAAAAAACAATCAAAATCAGTATATTTGCAGCGGTATTAACTTGCCCTAAAAGGCTGTTTTGGATAACGTAAATGAAGAATATTAGGAATTTTTGCATTATTGCTCATATAGATCACGGAAAAAGTACATTGGCCGACAGATTGTTGGAAGCTACCAATACTCTAAGCTCCAGAGAGATGGAGAATCAGGTTCTGGATTCTATGGATTTGGAAAAAGAGAAAGGTATTACAATTAAGAGTCATGCCATTCAGATGGAATATATAAAAGGCAAAGAGAAATATACTTTAAACCTTTTGGATACTCCAGGTCACGTGGACTTCTCGTATGAGGTCTCAAGGGCAATTGCATCTTGCGAGGGAGCACTGCTTATTGTAGACGCAACCCAAGGAATTCAGGCGCAAACCATTTCTAATCTGTATCTGGCCCTTAACCACGATTTGGAGATCATACCTGTTATAAACAAGATTGATATGGACTCAGCTATGGTTGAGGTTGTAAAGGATCAGATTATAGACTTGCTTGGTTGTGATGATGAGGATATTCTTTTGGCAAGTGGAAAAACAGGTCAAGGTGTACCGGAGATTCTGGATGCAATTGTAGATAGAGTACCTGCTCCAACAGGAGATCCTAATGCTCCATTGCAAGCTCTTATTTTTGATTCTGTGTTCAATTCTTTTAGAGGAATCATTGCATATTTTAAAGTAGAGGCGGGGTCAATTAAAAAAGGAGATAAGGTAAAGTTCTTTAATACTGGCAAAGAGTATGTGGCCGATGAGGTTGGTGTATTAAGAATGAAGTTGTGTCCAAAAGATGAAATCAAAACTGGAGATGTAGGTTATATCATAAGTGGAATCAAGAGTGCGGTTGAGGTAAAGGTTGGTGATACAATTACAAAGGTGGACAACCCTTGTGCAGATGCAATTGAGGGTTTTGAGGAGGTTAAGCCAATGGTGTTTGCCGGTGTTTATCCTGTTGAAACAGATGAGTATGAAGATTTGAGAGCATCATTGGAGAAGCTTCAGCTTAACGATGCGTCATTAGTGTTTGATCCAGAGAGCTCCCTTGCTTTGGGATTTGGTTTCCGTTGCGGATTCTTGGGTCTGCTTCACTTGGAGATTATTCAGGAGAGATTGTTCAGAGAGTTTGATATGGACTGTATTACTACAGTTCCAAACGTTTCGTACAAAGTCTATACTACACAAGGGGAATGTGTAGAGGTTCACAATCCGTCGGGATTACCTGCACCTACCCTTATAGACAGAATAGAGGAGCCTTACATTAGAGCACAGGTAATTTCAAAGACCGAGTTCTTTGGTCCAATTATGAAATTATGTCTTGACAAGAGAGGTATTCTAATAAGCCAACACTATCTTACAAGTGAAAGGGTAGAGCTTAACTACGATATTCCATTGGCAGAGATTGTGTTTGACTTCTACGATAAACTAAAATCAATCTCTAAGGGATATGCATCATTCGATTACCACATAATTGATTACCGTAAAGCAGATCTTGTAAAACTTGATATCTTGCTAAACGGTGAGCAGGTAGATGCTTTAAGCAGCTTAATCCACAGAGACCATGCTTATGATTTTGGTAGAAAAATGTGCGAGAAGCTTAAAGAACTTATCCCAAGACAACAGTTTGATATTGCAATTCAGGCTGCCATTGGTGCAAAGATTATTGCACGCGAAACAGTTAAGGCTGTACGTAAGGATGTAACTGCAAAATGTTATGGTGGAGATATCTCCCGTAAGAGAAAGCTGTTGGAGAAACAGAAGAAAGGAAAACGCAGGATGCGTCAGGTAGGAAATGTGGAGGTTCCTCAAAGTGCATTTATGGCAGTACTTAAATTGGACTAATATAAAGTTGAGGCTGGATCAGAATGATATGACCCAGCCTCTCTTGTATATTGTATGTTATGAAGGTTTCTATTGCAGGGTGCTGAGAAACTTTGCAAAATTTGCATAATTTTTTGAGCTGTCCCAGTTCTCTTCCCAAAGTTTTCTGGCTTCCAATGCCCTTTCGTATCCAGGCTGCATAATACTTTTTGTAATCCACTCTTTTAAGCATTTATACAAATCTTCAGCCGACAAATCTTTATTCAACAGGGTGCCGCAATTACACCCTTGTGGTATGAGTTCTGTCACCCCTCCTACATTTGTAGCCAGCACAGACATTCCAAAAGAGAGTGCCTCCATTATGGAAACAGGAACCCCCTCGCTGCGGCTAACCTGTACAAAAAGATCTGTGTAGTGGGTCTGGTAATAATCAATAACCTTTGAGTGGGGCATTGCTCCCATAAAATTATACACAATAGGTGTAGCCTCTATATCTTCATCTACCTTAACGCTATATGCAGTTATGTACTCCTTAATAGGCTCTAAAAGTGGTCCATCTCCAATATGAGTCCAGCATATATGGCTAATGCCCCCATCTTGCAGCAATCTGCATATTTGATTGTCTCTTTCAATCATCAGCATTGCCTGAGCAATAAGGTGAACTCTTTTAAGTTCAATCACATTGGAGCAACTTATTATATTAAATGCACCTGGTGCATCTGCTGCAGAAACATTATTTGGTACTGGAGCTGCAAGATTTGGGCAGGCATCACTATGGTAAAAGCTTCCAAGCCTGTGGGTAGAGATAACCTTAGGTTGGTTCTTGTAGTTATTCTTTATATATTCCTCTCCATTTTTGGAGATTGTAATGGCGTAATCAATACTTTTGTACAGCATTTCCCTAAAAGGGAGATATCCCTTGGCCTCTTCGTAAATATCCGAGCCATGGAATCTTACTGCAAATTTTGGTAAAGCCCCTTTGCCTGCTCTTTTCTTTAGGAATGGTACCAGCAGCGCCGATTTGTCTCCCCAGTAAAAATAAGCAACATTACACCCTTTAATTTGTTCCATAACCTCATTCATCACACTCCTGTTACTTAGAATGGAACGGAGCATAAACAGATAGTTTGCAAAAAGCCACATCTTTTTGCCGCTTAGGAATATCTTTTTTGCAAAAAATTCCTTAATGGCAAACCAGATTGGAGCAAAGCAGAAAAATCCGTTTTTTATTAGGGCTTTCTTGTCTTTATGGTCAAAAGGGAGAAGTGGTTGCATTATTCTTACCCCAACAGATGGGATATCATGTTTGTATGCATTGTTATTGGGGGTATAAAGTGGAAAAATTACAACCTCATCAAATTCTTTGGATGTAAATTGCAACTCCTCCTGCAGGAATGTTTCTCCTTTACCAAAAGGGAATGTATTTGTAAAAAGTACCAGTTTGCTCATAATTACCAAAGGTAGTAACTTTAATTGTCATAAAAACAAAAAAGGTGGCCGCAGCCACCTTTTTATATGTAATAACAGATTGATTATAGTTTTGCAAACTCAACATCTGTTTTAGCACGCTCTGCATATTTTGCATCTTTGCTAGCCTCTTTTAGGTAAGATTTTGCATCAGAAGCTTTACCTTGTCTTGCAGCAGCAACTGCTCTTAGGTAATTAGCTCTTGCACATTTGCATTTTAACTCACCAACTTTGCTGTAGTTCTTAACTAGAACACCTGCAAGAGCTGTGTTGAAAGTGTTGTATGGAGCAAGTGCATCGTATGCTTTTTGATATTTGCCGTCAAGAATATAAAGTGCACCAAGGTTTTGGTTAGCCTCTTTTCCATTGCCTGCTTTTTGAAGATACTCAGCAGCTTTGCTGAAGTTTTTCTCTTGCATTGCAGCAACTGCCATATTATTGTAGTAGCTGTAACCTTTGTTGGTCATCTTATCCAAATAAGATTTGGCCTCAGATGTTTTGTTAGCCGCTAGAGCAATAGCTGCCAAGTTGTTGTATGCTCTGCTGCTGTTGAATTTTTGAGCAGCTTGTTTGTAAACTTTTACTTTAGCGTCAGTTTTGTCAAACAATGAAGCACCATACAATAAAGCCTCTTCGTCTAATTTGTCAATGTTCTCGTTAATGATTTGAATCAACTCCTCATCTGTCCAGTTCTTGTACTCTACGTTAGCAACAAATCTTGCTCTTCTTAAAGCTGGAAGAACTTTGTCAGCCAAAGTTTTGAATACAGAAGACATATTTCTAATCTCTCTCTCTCTTACTGCAGGATCTGAGTACATAGAAAGAACTCTTAAGATAAGCTCTTTATCCTCAATATCAGAAGCAGCAACCAACTCTTGGAAACCTTCCCAGTCCTCAGAAATTTGAGTCACATTTAGAGGAACATCTTTAACATCATATTTCTTTGTAATAGTTTTTACAAATGCAGTCTCTGCACTTTTTGCTCTATTGTTAGAAAGTTTAGTGTTAAGGTCTTCTGCACCCTCTGGAGAAGCGTAAGCAATAATATCGTTAGAAACAAGAGTTCTTCTCTCATCTTTCTCAATCTCTTTCAAGTACTCTTGGAACTCTTTTACAGATTTAGATTTTAGCTCGCTTCTTCTAACATTGTATTGGTTTACAGTGTAAAGGATTTGAGACTCTTTAGACTCTTTAATAACTTTTTGGTAAGCGTCATCCTCAAATGAAGGAACACCTTTAGTATCTACAAGCATGTATGTGCAGTTAACACCCTCAGTCACTTTAATAGGAGCTGGGTTAGCTATAACTTTAGATTTGTCTTTGTTGTAGATAGCAGATCTGAACTCAAGAACTGCACCCTCCATACCTGGCTCATAGTCAACAGTAAAGCTTCTGCTTTGAGTGCTTGCAGTTTTGTAAGGAACAACTTGATAGTTATCCAAAACTTTCTCTCCTTGCATTCCAAACATAGGACCTGCAACCTCTTTACCATTGAATTTTAGTACAGGAACTACCTCAACAACAGCTGTTGGAGCAAAGAACTCTGCTGGAAATGAGATAGAATAGTTTACAGCAATTTTACCTGCAACAGCCTCTAAAGGATTGCAGTCTATCTTAATCTTATCAAGCTCCTTTGCCATCTTTGATGGATTGGCACAAGCTAAAACTGCAAGGCATAATGTAACAATGCCTAAAACTTTGAAAATACTCTTTTTCATATAATAACTGGTTAAATTTAATAATTCCATTATTCTGTAAACACAAATGTAGTAAAAAGTGTTTAATTTTTGGTATTAGGAGGTAAAATTTGAATAAAGGGATAGAAAATTTTATATTTGCGGAATATGGAATTACAAAGTTTAAAACAGAGATTTGATATTATTGGTAATGATGCTGTCCTGGATAGAGCATTAGAAATTGCCGTGCAGGTTGCCAACACAGATTTGTCTGTACTGGTAACTGGAGAGAGTGGTGTAGGTAAGGAGGTGATTCCACAAATTATTCATGC
>JAFYMJ010000074.1 GCA_017556665.1 Bacteroidales bacterium | reverse complement strand
GGTAAAGGCTGGACAGCATAAAGAGGCCGGGGAAAAATTCAGAGGTATAGTTGAGCGTTTATGGGCCATTGAAAAACTTCCAATAGTGGGAGCATGTACAGAAATTCCAATTGCATATGCCAATACAGGGCTGGATAAAGAGATGGGAATTTCTTGTCTGGAGGCTCTTGCTGATGGTTGCATTAGAGAACTGTACCACAAATAACAGATAAGTATTCAGAAAACTACAAATTATGAAAATTAAAATTGCATTGCCATTACAGATTATAATTGCAATGGTTTTGGGAGTGTTGTATGGTGTATTTTGCCATGATTACATCCAATATGTAAGCTGGGCAGGTGAAATATTCCTACGATTCCTTAAAATGATTGTAATACCAATTGTATTCTCATCTATGGTTGTGGGAGTAGCCAGTCTAGGCAACCAAGGTGGATTAGGAAGAATTGCAGGAAAGACATTTGCATTTTATGTGAGTACAACTGTAATTGCCACATTCGTTGGTCTTATATTGGTAAATATTCTTGAGCCAGGTGTGGGTTCAACATTGGTTTCACAAACAGAGGGTGCCACTCAAATTGCAAGCGCAGAAAAAGTATCATTGGGACAGCAAATTATAAATATTGTTCCAAGCAATATATTTGAGACTCTATCGCAAGGTAATCTGCTTTCAATTATCTTCTTTGCCATATTGTTCGGATACTTTGTAACTCAAGTTGGAGAAAAAGCCAGAACTACAATTGTAGACTTGTTCCAATCTGTGTTTGATGTTATAATGAAAATAACTTTGTCTGTTATCAAACTTGCCCCTTATGGAGTATTTGCCATTGTGGCAAAAATGATTGCACAACAGGCTGGAGATATTGACAAACTGATGGAAATAGCACAAAGCTTAGGAATGTTTCTAGTTATAGTATGGGCTGGATGCATGATCCAATTCTTTATAGTGCTTCCTTCTACTGTTTACTTTATAGGAAAGGAGAATCCATGGAGACATATGAAAAAGATGTCTACAGCAATCCTTACAGCATTTTCTACATGTTCGTCGGGAGCTGCATTGCCTATCTCCCTTAAAGATTCTCAGGAAAAATGTGGTATTTCCAATAAGATTGCAAGTTTTACCCTTCCTTTGGGAGCAACTGTAAATATGAACGGAACAGCTCTTTACGAGGGTGTAGCTGTAATATTCATTGCCCAGGTATATGGTATTGACTTGAGTATCATTGAACAGCTTATTATCCTTGTTACAGTCCTTTTCTCTGCAATTGGAACAGCAAGTATTCCTATGGCTGGACTTGTTATGTTGTCGGTAGCAATCTCTGTGGCTGGTCTACCTATGGAGGGTATTGGCCTTGTGCTTGCAGTTGAGCAACTATGTGATATGCCAAGAACAGCAACCAACTCATATGGTGATATGTGTGGTGCCGTAGTTATTGCAAAGAGTGAGGGAGAAAAGCTTACAATCTAATCTCCCGAAAAATTATAAAACAAAAATAGGGTAACCCAAAATGATGGGTTGCCCTTTTTTCATACATTTCCTATTCCACCTTCCTTCCAATCAAAATTACTCCCACTCAAAGCTTACAAGTTCAGAATTCTTATCAAACAGCAATTCAATACCGCTGTCATATTCAATCTTATAGCCCTCGGGTAACTTTTTTATCTCTACAATTTTTTCCTGATGAAAATTATGCCTTACATATTTGACAATTTTATCGGGAAGCATAAAGAAAGGAACTGGGGCTCCATAACACTCTACATCTGACCACTGGCCATCACTGTCAAAATCTATTATTAGCCCATCATCAAAAATAATCTTGTACTCTCTATTGAATCTGAACCATGTATCTGTAGCCTTTACTGCCCAAATAGGATTATCTGCAAAATGGGCATTTACCAATTTCTGGGTTGAAGCAGGGAGCTGTTCAAAATTTATTGATTTGTAATCTTCTGCATATAGCATTGTTGCCATTATGAGAGATATAGCTATAAAGAATAACTTTTTCATAGTATCGGTTTTTTGTATTTGATTATAAGTATCTTAACTTACATCTATAACATAGAACCAATACAATTGTTTACAGCTGCCCAACTATTTTAATGCGAGCCCTTTTTTTGAAAGTTTTCTTACTGTTCCAAGAATTAGAAACATCCAGAAAAGAAATACAGAAATGCGGCCTGTAATGTCACCCCATTGTACAAATACTGTTTTATGGTATGCCTTGTTTAATGTTCCAGTCAAATAGCATCTCTCCCACCATTGTGTTTTTGATACTATTTCGCCTCTTTGGTTTATGAATGCACTGATACCTGTATTTGCACATCTTGCTATGCTTCTGCGTGTTTCAATAGCCCTTAGAGAGGCATAATGCAAATGTTGCTTATGACCTGGGGTATCTCTCCACCATCCATCGTTGGTTATGATAGTCATAAACTCAGCTCCATTCATGACCCATTCTCTGTAGAAATCTCCATATACAGATTCATAACATATTGCAGTACCTGCCTTATTGTCTGAAAAGTTAAAGAGTTCCCTTTCTGGCTGCGTTCCAAAATTACCTACCCCTCCTGCGATATCATATACCAAAGAGCCCATAAATTTGAATGGTCCCTGTAAAAACGGATTAGACTCTGCCAGAATTACAAGTTTTGATTTATGATAGAACTCACTTGATACTACAGAATCTCTTTTTGTGAGCATTATTGCTGTATTGAAATTATCGTACCAACCACCTGGCATTTTTCTGCTTGTAATTGTGGGTTGTTCCTGTTGGTGATATTCAAGACAAGTTACCGCACCAACAATAAAATCTGCCTTACGCAAAGAATCACTCTTTTCCTTTACAAAATTGCTGAACTTTACAAAGTTACTGTTTCTGCCAGGGGTATTCTCCTCTATTCTTGTTCTCCATGAAACAGGGGAAAGAAATGTCTCTGGTGCCAATAACAGCACATCCCCCTCAACCTTTTTTAAACTGCTGTCGGCGAGGGTTAAAAGAATTTTGTCCTGCTCATTCTGTGAAACAGAAAACTTTGCCTTGTATGGATCTATATTTGGTTGCAGTATTGCCACATTTACAGGATCTGACTCCTCTTTGTAATTGCTGAAAATGATGTGTGACACAATGATTGGAGCAATAATCAGAACTGCAAGCGACAATATAGAGAGTATTGATCTTTGCTTTTCAGATATAAGCTTTATTGTTCTGAACATTAATGTATTGACAAGTAATATCCAGAATGAACCTCCT
>JAFYMJ010000073.1 GCA_017556665.1 Bacteroidales bacterium | reverse complement strand
GTTACCGTTAACGATGGGGTAAATTTGTCGCAGCTTGTTCCAACATTTGGAATAGATGCCAAAGCTACTGCAAAAGTTGGCGATAAGGTTATTGAAAGTGCAAAAAGCCAGGTTGATTTCAGCAAGACAGTAGATTTTACAGTTGTTGCCCAGAGTGGTAAAAAGAAAAATTATCAGGTTCTGGTACAGCATGGAAATGTAACTGTGGATACCAAGGTCTATAATTTTATGAAGAAATACTCTATCCCAGGTATCTCTTTTGCTGTAAGCAAGAATGAAGAAATTGTATATGCCAAAGGGTATGGCTTTGCCAATGTAGAGGCAAAGGAGAGGACTACATCAAAGCACTTGTTCCGTCTTGCAAGTGTATCAAAACAGCAGACAGCAATAGCAATTATGTATCTTGTAGAGAAAGGGAAGTTAAAATTGTCCGATAAACTTTTTGGAGAAGGGGGAATATTTGAAGCAGAATTTGGAAAAGATATCCCTGCAACTGCAAAATCTGTAACAATCCGTAATTTTCTTGAGCATAACAGCGGTTGGGTAAGCAATCCAGATCCTATGTTTACAACAAACTCCAATTATAATGGCAAATCTGTAAAAGAGAGGATGGCTTATGTGTTGTACAATGTGCCTCAAACCTATCCGGTAGGTTCCACATACAGTTACTATAATTTGGGGTACAGTATGCTTGGAATGGTAATAGAGAAGATTTCCGGTAAAGATTATGAGACATTCCTTAAGGAGAATATTTATTCAAAGTGTGGAATTACAGATATACACGTGGGTAAAGATCTTAAGTCCCAAAAGAGGAAGAATGAGTGTGTTTTCTATTCTCAAAGCGGATATTCTGCCTACAATAATGATTTTGAAGTGATTAAAGCATGTGGTGGTATGATTGCCTCTACAGAGGAACTTATGAGATTTTTGTGGTATTTTGATTACAGACCAAAATACCCGGACTTCTTAAAGAAAGAGACATTGGATATTATGTACACACCATCAGCCAATTACAAAAGGTATTGTCTTGGGTGGAGAATGAACCATTCAATATTTACAAACTGGGCTGCATATCATACCGGAGACATTGCCGGTACTGCTGCTGTCTGGTCTAGGGGAAAGAATGGTGTTAATGCGGTAATATTATGCAATTCAAGAAGTTATATAGAGAGCTTTGATGCAGATTTCAATATTCTTCTTAACGATTGTCAAGTTTTATTCTATTAGGATATATGGGTATGGATTTTTTTATACATGACTCTTCTTATGCAGATGAGGGGGCTGTGATAGGTAAAGGGACTAAAATATGGCACTTTTCACATATTATGAAGGGTGCTGTAATTGGTGAGAACTGTAATATAGGGCAGAATGTTGTAATATCTCCAGATGTTGTATTGGGGGATAACTGCAAAGTACAGAATAACGTAAGCGTATATACTGGAGTTACTTGTGGAAAGGATGTGTTTCTTGGACCAAGTTGTGTCTTTACAAATGTAATCAATCCAAGGAGCATGGTAAACAGAAAAAGTGAGTTCCTTAAAACCCATGTTGGAGATGGAGCTTCAATTGGTGCAAATGCCACTATAGTTTGTGGAAACAATATTGGTGAGTATGCATTCATTGG
>JAFYMJ010000072.1 GCA_017556665.1 Bacteroidales bacterium | reverse complement strand
TGGTGGTATGGGTCTTACAAACGATGACTATCTGTACTTTAAACAGATGTTTGAGAATGCCGGAGCATTGAACAAAATCATAAGCTTTGTAAATACAACTGAGCAACCTCCGGTAGAGCGTTTGCTTATCCCAGATATGGCTCTTACAGCAGCAGAGTACTTTGCAGTAGATAAAAATGAGAAAGTGCTTGTACTTCTTACAGATATGACACTTTATGCAGATGCCCTTTCTATTGTAAGTAACCGTATGGACCAGATCCCTTCTAAAGATTCAATGCCAGGTTCACTTTACTCAGACCTTGCTAAGATTTATGAGAAGGCTGTTCAGCTTCCCGACGGAGGTTCAATTACCATTATTGCCGTTACCACACTGAACGATGGCGACATTACACATGCCATTCCGGATAACACAGGTTATATTACAGAGGGACAGTTGTTCTTAAGAACCGATACCGATACTGGAAAAGTAATCATTGACCCATTCCGTTCATTGTCACGTCTAAAACAATTGGTAATTGGAAAACAGACCAGAGAAGACCACGGACAAGTTATGAATACAGGTGTACGTCTATTTGCAGATGCTGCCAACGCAAAAACAAAACTTGAAAACGGTTTTGATTTGAGCGACTACGATGAGAGATGCTTGGATTATGCAAAAGACTACTCTAACAAGCTATTGGCAATTGATGTAAATATTACTATTGATCAGATGCTTGATACTGCTTGGGATTTATTTGGCAAATACTTTAGCCCAGAAGAGTTAAGTATTAAACAAAATCTTGTAGATAAATACTGGAAAGGCAAAAACTAATATATGGCAATAAAATTCCAATATAATAAAACTTCACTTAACGAGCTTAACAAACAACTCAAGATAAGGAAGAACGCACTCCCTACTCTAAAGAATAAGGAGAGCGCTCTAAGAGTTGAAGTTAAAAAAGCTAAAGACAAGAGTGAAGAACTTGTTGAGAAATTATCTGCCTCATTAGCCGCCTACGATTATTTGGCTGCATTATGGAATGAATTTACGCCAGGACTTATTGCAGTTAAAGATGTAGAAATAAAAATAGAAAAAATTGCAGGAGTAAAAACACCGGCATTGGTTGGTGTAACATACGATGTAAAAGAGTTTGATATTTTCAAGAAACCTCTATGGTACACAGATGGTGTTGAAATTCTGCAACAATTGGCTCAAATTGGTATTGAATCAGAAATTTATCTGGAGAAGATGAGATTATTGGATTTCTCCAGAAAAAAGACAACTCAAAAGGTAAACCTTTATGAGAAAGTTCAGATTCCTGGATATCAAGAGGCAATAAGAAAGATCAAGAGATACATGGAAGATGAAGAGAATCTTTCAAAAGCATCTCAAAAGATTGTAAAAACCCGACACTTAATTGAGGAGGAGCAGGAAAATGATTAAGAAAATGACTAAATACTCTTTTGTGATATTTCACAAAGAAGTGGAAGATTTTCTAAAAAATCTCCAAGAAACAGGTGTTGTAGACGTTACAAGGCAAAAAAGAGCAATTGACTCATATTCAATGAATAAGTTTGAGGAAATTGCAAAGTATAATTCAGTTATAAGTGCTTTGAACAGATTGTTGGCAGAAGCCAACTCCAAGAAAGTGGAAATTCCTTCAGGAAAACCTCAAAGCACAGATTATATTGCTTACTACAATTCTCTTATAGAGAAAAAAGATGTATATAAAGTAAAGCTTTTTAACCTTAACGCAGATTATACAGCTGCATTGCCTTGGGGAACCTTCAATAACGAGAATCTTGAAAAGATTACACAACTTGGATTTACCCCATACTTCTATTGTGTTTCATCGGGAAAATACAATAAAGAGTGGGAAGGGGCCTACCCTATTCAAATTTTAAATGAATATGAGGGTAAAACCTATTTTGTAATTTTAATGGAAGGTAATGAAAAACCGGGCATTAAACTTACTGAATATACATTCCCTAGTGTATCTGCAGAAGTTATTGAAAAGGAAATAAACGAGACTAAAGAGCTGGCAGCCCAAAATGAAAAGAATCTTCTAGAGATGACAAATTGCATAGAAGATCTTAAAGTAATGAAAGAGGAGCTGCTGAGCAATCTGGACCTATATTTGGCAGAAGGTGCATCAACTAAAAAAGCAGATGAAACCATTGTTATTTTTGAGGCTTTTGCTCCAACAGAAATTGATGATACTGTTGTAAAATTCCTGGAAGAGAACAATGTGTATTACCTTAAAGAAGAGGCAAAAGAAGAGGACAACCCTCCTATTAAGCTTAAAAACAACTTCTTTGCCAAATTATATGAACCTATTGGTGAACTATACTTGCTTCCTAAGTATGGAGAATTGGACCTTACCGTATTCTTTGCCCCATTCTATATGCTGTTCTTTGGATTGTGTTTGGGTGATATGGGATACGGAATTACGCTGATTCTTGTAGGACTGATTGTAAACTTTAAAGTAAAAGCATACGCCAACTACGGTAAGCTGGTTGCATGGTTGGGACTTGGTTCAGTGATTATGCCTGCACTGAATGGAACATTCTTTGGTGCAAAACTTTATGAACTATTCCCTATGCCACAGAATATTACCGATATGTTCTTTGATGACATGCAAATGTTCTGGTTCGCAATTTTATTTGGTATTTTCCAGATATTGTTTGCCAGAATTATTCAAGGTGTTTACAATTTTGTAAAAGGTAGAATCAGAGTGGGACTTAACTGCTTTGGATGGGCTATCTGTATTGCATGGGCAACATTGGCTTACGCATCTATGGAGGCTGGCATTACATATCCTGAATGGGTCAACTATATTGGATATGCAGGTTTGGCCGGAATAGTTCTTTGTGGGTCAGACGCAAAGAATCCTATTGTACGCATATTTAAAGGTACATTCTCACTTTACGACTCAACAAGTGTATTTGGCGATGTCCTTTCATATATCCGTCTTTTTGGATTGGGAACATCTGGTGGTATACTTGGATTTGTCATAAATTCAATAGCATTGAACCTTAACGAAATTCCTTATGTAGGATGGTTCTTTATGGGATTCATGTTAATTGTAGGACATATCTTTGTACTACTGCTAAGCTGTTTGGGAGCATTTGTTCACCCACTACGTCTTACATTCATAGAATTTTATAAGAATGCAGGATTTGAAGGTGGCGGAAGAGCATACAATCCATTAAAAAAAACAAATAAACAATAATAACTAACTAAGAATTTAACAATTTAAAAATTTTAAATATTATGGAACAATTACCTTTCTTTTTGGCCTATATTGGTATGGGCATTATGTTGGCTGTAGCTTGTATCGGTAGTACTTATGGAGTTACTATTGGTGGTAACGCAACTATTGGTGCACTTAAGAAAAACCCAGATCTATTTGGTTCTGCTATGATTCTTTGCGCATTGCCTGCTACTCAAGGTTTGTATGGTTTTGCTGGATTCTTCCTTATGCTAAACAAACTAAAAGTAATGGAGACTCTATCTATTAACGCAGCTCTTGCAATTTTTGCAGCTGGTTGTGCTTTAGGTATTGTAGGTCTATTCTCTGCATTGAAACAATCTTCAATGGTTGCTAACGGTATTAACGAGATGGCTAACGGTAATGATGTATTTGGTAAAACCCTTATCCTAGCTGTATTCCCAGAGCTATATGCAATTTTGGCATTTGCTGCTGCATTCTTGGCATTACCTGCATAAGTAAATATTTAATTTACATAAAAGAGGGTGACCCAAAATGGGTTGCCCTTTTTTCATGTACTTTACGTTCCCCACCCCACCATCCTTCCACATCAATGTTCCCCATAATGGCCTTTGCTGTTGCAGTACAGTGTGATGTGGAATGTTGAAGATTGTAAAAAAGACAAGGGAGGGTCAAAAGTAATTTATTGGTCATCCCTTTTATTTTTTTGTATATTTGCCACATTAAGAATTAAAAAATTAAGATGTTTTCATTTAGGACAACCCCATTTTTTGATCAGCCAGATTTAGTGTTGAATCATGGAAAACTAGGAGTATTGTGCAATCAGGCTGCATGGCATCCAGACCATGGGCTGTATCTGTATGAGATTCTTGCAAAGAAAGGTAATCTTAAAAGGGTATTTATGCCCGAGCATGGTCTGTTTGGTGAACTGCAAGATCAGGTTAAGTTAGATGATACAAGCATGTACTCACAGATTGCACAAGATGTGGAATTTGTATCACTGTATGGCAATAGCGAAGAGAGTCTTGATGCCAGTAAAGACAAACTTACAGATTTAGATGCACTGATAATAGAATTGCAAGATGTTGGATGCAGATACTATACATATAACACAACAATCTTTAATCTATTTAAAGTACTGAAACATAACGAAATAGATTTACCTATATATATACTTGACAGAGTAAATCCGGCAGGAAGACAAGTTGAAGGCACAGCACTTAGAGCCGGATACAGATCATTTATAGGTATTGAAGGATTAGTGCACAGACATGGTCTGACCATTGGTGAAGTTGCATATTATCTGTACAACGAGCTTAATGCAAAATTCCCGCTGCACATAATATCATACAAAGCAAACGAGTGCAATAAAGAGCTTATGCCATGGAGTATACCTCCTTCACCAAACTATCCTGGATTATTTACATCTGCGTTCTATAGTGGGCAATGTTTGTGGGAAGGGACAAATTTAAGTGAAGGAAGAGGTACAACAAGACCATTTGAGATATTTGGTGCCCCTTTTA
>JAFYMJ010000071.1 GCA_017556665.1 Bacteroidales bacterium | reverse complement strand
CAACTCTCCCAAATGTTTGATATCTTCTCCATTAGTAATTTTTACACGGGTTGCACCACCAATATTCTCAAAACTCCATTTGTGGTTTGTGCTGTTTTTTAATAAAGCCATACTGTATATTTTATTTTAAATTTTCAACAAGGTGTTTCTCTCCTACAATCCAAAGAGTGTCACCTGCAGATATTGTAACTGCAGAGGTTGTCCTTATCAATGAATTTGTATCGGGATGCTCCAATCCAAAAAGAAGAATTCCATATTTTTCTCTGATATGGGTAATGTTGCCATTCTCTCCAACAAGAGGCGACCCCTCTGTAAGTGTGAGCTGGAACAGTTCCATTTCAAGAGGAACATAGTTCTTGTTATGGCAAATCTTCTCTTCTGCTGCCTCCCTAAAATCCCTAACCTGCTGGTCTGTTCCAATAATCACAAGATAGTCCATAGGAAAGATTGTCTGGTCATTTTTAGGAAGGTCTATAATTTCAGAACCCCTCCTTATCTGAATTGTAAGGGCACCTGTCTTTTTGTTCCTGTGAATCTCAGAGATTGTTTTTCCTGCTATATAGGAATTTGGCTCCACCTCAATCTTTTCTATGTGCAACTCTTCTGTAAGCTCTCTTGGCATTACAATAGACTTTTGCCCACCCTCACTTCTTAAATTGGTAAGAAACTGGTTTTCAATAATTGAATAGTATCCTTTAATCTTTCTGGATAAAGAGACTATTACAATTATAAAGGCACAAAGCATAAGACCGGCACTAAAGCCTATTGCCACATATTTTGATGATGTAATGGATATTGCAATAACGGCAATCAGATACTTTATTATCATCATAAACATAAGTGGACCTCTTGCAAACTTTTTATCGTTCCATATTTTGTCAAACAAGCCATCACTGTCTTTTCTTCTTAGCAGAGCCCATAGGAAAGGGGCCATAATAAGAAGGTTAAGGATAAAGGAAATAATCCTTACAGGCAGGTCTTTACCAAAATAATCTGTAATGTAACTGTATATAAACTGGGTAAAGAACAAATTCACAAACAACAGCCAGCTGCCGTATATAACCACACGTGTTGCATATGACTTAAGTAATTTTACCCAATCACCCTCTCTGTCCAATGTTTTCTTTCCTGTACCTAAAGATGAAATTACAACCTGCCATTGAGGTTTTACATTATTGTAAATGGCATTGTAAAGAGGCTCGCCCAATTTTACCCAGTAAGGGGTTATGAATGTTGTAATTACAGATACAGATACAATTATAGGGTACAGGTAATCTGCTATAACATCTTTTTCCATACCCATCTGTACAATAATAAAAGAAAACTCTCCAATCTGGCATAAGCATACTCCCGACAACAAAGCAATCTTTAATGTTTGTCCAGAGAATAAAAGTCCCAGTGTGGCAGCAAGAGGTTTGGCAATTATAATTGCAAGGGAAATGACAAGTATCTGAGGAAGATATTGCCATATTGCAACCGGATCTACCAGCATACCCACAGAAACAAAGAAAATTGCACCAAAGAAGTCCTTTATGGGTTTGGTAAGTTTTATAATCCTTTCGCTTTGTTGAGTTCCGCTTAGAATGGAACCCATTACAAAAGCACCAAGCGCCTCAGATATTTCGGCATTTTTTGTAATTACAACCATCATAAGGCATAGTCCCAATGAAACAACTATAAGAGTTTCGTCGGAGAGATAATGCTTGAACTTTTTAAATAATGTTGGAATGGTAAAGATGCCAACGGTAAACCATAACAGCAAGAACAGGGCAAGGTTACCAATTTTCATTGCAAGATCAAGCCCGTCAAAGGTCTTGCTCACAACAATTGCAGGAAGAACAACCAATATTAGAATGGCAACAAGATCCTCTACAACCAAGGCTCCAAAAACCAATTGGGTGAATTTCTTGTTCTTTATTCCCAAATCGTCAAAAGCTTTAATTATAATGGAGGTTGAAGATATGCTCAGCATTCCACCAAGGAAAATGGATGTTACCCAAGTCCAGCCCAAAAGCCTTCCTACCAGAATCCCCACACTAAACATTACAATAACCTCTGTGAATACTGTCATGAATCCGGCTCCACCCACCTTTTTTATCTTCTTTAGATTGAATTCCAGACCCAATCCAAAAAGAAGGAATATCACTCCTATATTTCCCCAGAACTCAACGCTCTCTACATTGCTTATGGTTGGTATAAAAGTAATGTAGGGGCCTGCAAGGGCACCTGCCACTATATAACCTAATACCAAAGGTTGTTTAAGTTTTTTAAAAATTATGGTAACAACACCAGCAACAACAAGTATAAGTGCCAGATCTGAAAATAAAGGATTCATTGTAAATTGTATTCTAACCTACAAATATACAAATTTACTTTGTTTGGGTAAAGTGTTAGAGCTTAAGTTTTAAAGCTATAATAACAGATGTTGGCAACTCTTTTTTGTCGCCTCCACATTCTCCGTCTGATGGAAGAGTATATCTTGTGGCATCAATGCACGCTGTGTTAAGGATATTTTCTCCACTTATACTCACTAACAATTTCCCTTTAAAGAATTCTTTATGCAATGAGGCATCAAGATTAAAGAAGTGGGTATAATTCATAATGCTCCCCCTTGCCCCTTTTGTCTCCCAGTAGGCTGTAAGGTCCAGAGTAATGTTCAACGGGAGATTGAAAGAGTTTACAAACATTGTAGAGAGCCTTGGCTTTTTTAGGTTCTCTTTGCCGTCTGGTGTCTCCATATTCAGCCACTGCTTGTGCAGGTACAGAGATAAAATGGGATTCCAGAATCCAATCTTATGGTTTAGAGTGGTTTGTATTCCAATGGCATTGTAATCTGGCCCATTATAATTCACCAGAGAGTTCATTGTCTCAAAGATTGGATTCTTGTAATGGGTATAGTACAAATTGAGTTTTAGCCATCTCCATTGGCTCTCAATTGACAATGAGTGCTGGAATTCAGTTTTTAGCAGAATGTTGTTTATGTTGTCCAGCTCGTCGGCAGATATCCTCTGATACTTTTTGAAAGGCTTTACATATGAAGTCTTGTATGTGAGGTGTGTCTTTACAGCACCAACTGTGTTGGATAATGATATGTTTGTGGTTATATAATTGTGGCTAAGGTATTTGTTTACATTATACGGGGTGAGCATATCAATAATTTCTTGTCTGCTTTCATCATCCATATAAGGGGAGTATGAGTTTATTCTATGGTCATATCTTATACCCGCTTCAACTTTTATCCAGCTGAAAGTCTGGTTTACATCTGCGAACAATGCATATGTGTTGTCTGTAATGAATGCGTGTGTCCTGTCTTTGCTAACTGTGTAATCATCATAAAAATTGGTGTGGCGTATAAAATTTATCTCGCTGCCAAACATTACCTGACCCTTTCCCAGATTGTGGCTTGCAAAGGCTTTAATATTGTAATTCTGCTGGGACTGTTCAAAGAATAAATCTTTTGTAATAATATCAGGATTGTCCAAAGGATTGGCTTTGGCATATTGTCCTTCAAAATTATGGACAAAGTCTGCGTATGCGCTAAGTCTCCACCCTTTAATTTTTCCCTCATAAGCCATATGTACAGAGTGCCGGTCTATTGGCCTGTTGTCCAATTTGTATGTATATGTCTCACTTATAGGATTTTCCAGGTCTATTATTCCATTGCTTCCCCTTTGGTAAAACTTGTTGATCTGGGGATTGTTCTCTTTACGGAATTTGCCCCTGGTATAGTATTCGTATCGCAGGATAAGTTTGTGGTTATTGTTAAAACTCCATTCACCATCAAGTTTAGTGGCAATTTCCCTTGTCTTAATATTCTGGTATATTTTGTAGTAATCCCTTGTATCCAGTATTGTGGTACCGGATGGAGTATTGGTAAAAGTTTCATAGAACTCTTCAATATTGTAATCTGTATTTGTAGAGTTGTAAAAAAGGGCTCCGTTAAGTTTAAGTTGTTTGCGGGTAATGTCAATTGAAAAATCGTTCTGTATACCCATATGTCTGTTATATGAAACCTGCAGCTGGTCATATATACTGTAACCCCTGTCCAGTTTTTTTATTGTCTCAAATAGAATTACAGCCTGTTGCTCTCCAGAATATTGTGCAGAGGGATTTGCTATAACGGTTATGTTTTTAATGTTGCTTGCACTAATATGTTTAAGTTCAGATATGTCATTAACCTTGCGGTTGTTTACGTACACAACAGCCTCGTGTGTGCTGTTTACAATTGGAACATTATTCTTGTTTATGGTAACTCCAGGGGTTTTCTTAAGTACGTCGTAGGCAGAATTAAGTTTAGCGTAGTTTGTTCCCTCTATGGTTATAGTGTTGTTACTTTTTGAATTGTAGATTGTGGAGCCAAATGCGTTATGGCAAACAATCAAAAATGTAATTGCAGCAATAAGCCTTATTATATTGTTGTGTGCCATAGTAATTTTAGAATTAATGTTTTGGGTGCATCCTATACAAATATACAACAAAATGTTAGAAAAGTTTATTACTTTTGTCCCCTCTATACGGTATTTGAATATGACTTGGTTTTACGATCTTATTACAGGAACAAACATAGCTCATGATGTTATGGTTTTGTCGGGAGTGGTAGCATTAGGAGTACTGCTTAGCAAAATCAAAATTTATGGTGTTTCTCTTGGTGTAACTTGGATTTTGTTTGTTGGTATTGTGGCGGGACATTTTGGGCTGTCTGTAAATTCAAGCATATTAAGCTTTGCAAAAGAATTTGGACTTATACTTTTTGTTTATTCGGTTGGTTTACAAGTTGGTCCGGGATTCTTTTCTTCTTTTAAAAAGGGTGGTCTGGCACTTAATGGTGTAGCTGTGCTAACGGTTTTTATAAGTGTTCTCCTTGCCTATGCAATTCATCTTATTACGGGAACAAGTCTTGTTACAATGGTTGGTGTGCTTTGTGGAGCTGTAACAAATACACCTGGCCTTGGTGCGGCACAGCAAACTTATCTTGAATCTACTGGGGTGGCTGATACATCAATAGCAATGGGTTATGCAGTATCTTATCCATTGGGTGTTGTTGGTATTGTAATGTGTATTGTTGCAATAAAGGGGCTGTTCAGAATGACAATGGAGAAAGAGTTGGAGAAGGCAAAAGGCTCAAATGCAGATGCAGATAAGATGGCAACAAGATACTCTGTTGGGGTTACAAACAGTGCAATCTTTGGTAAAACAATAGAGCAGGTAAGGGCTCTTAATGACAAAGATTTTGTTGTTGCAAAATTGTGCAGGGTAAGTGGCGAGGTAGAGATTCCAACATCAGATACAAAATTGTATGAGGGTGACAGACTTTTGGTAATTTCTGTAGAGACAAACAAGGAATCTGTAGCAACATTCTTTGGTGATTCACTTGATATCAGCAGTCAGGAGTGGGCAGAGATGGACAGCAGAATGGCAACCAGAAAAATTATAGTTACCAAACCTAAGGTTAATGGAAAAACATTGGGTGAACTTAAGGTAAGGTCAGTATTTGGGGTTAATGTTGTTAGGGTAAACAGAGCAGGAATAGATCTTGTAGCTTCACCAGATTTGGGGTTGCAGATTGGTGATGTTGTTTCTGCTATTGGAAGCGAGACAGGGTTGGAGAGTTTTTCCAAGGTGTTGGGCAACTCAACAAAACAGTTAAGGGAACCAAATTTGCTTGCAAT
>JAFYMJ010000004.1 GCA_017556665.1 Bacteroidales bacterium | reverse complement strand
TTAAAACTCATGTTGGAGATGGAGCTTCAATTGGTGCAAATGCCACTATAGTTTGTGGAAACAATATTGGTGAGTATGCATTCATTGGAGCAGGAACAGTTGTAATAGAGGATATTCCTCCATATGCTGTTGTTGTGGGTAATCCTTCCCGACAAATTGGTTGGATGAGCAGACAAGGTGAATCCCTTAACTTTAATGAGCAAGGGATTGCTGTTTGTTCTTTGTCGGGAGAAAAATATAAACTTGAGAATGGAAAGGTAACTCTACAGTGCCCTTAGGAATTTTTTAGGGATAGGGGTACTGAACTCCATATTCTCTCCTGTAAAAGGATGGGTAAAGTTAAGCATATAGGCGTGAAGAAAGACTCTTCCCGCCTTTTTGTCTTGTTGCAGCCAGGTGTCATTCTCTATATTCCCATATTTCCTGTCCCCTAAAATAGAGTGTTTCATCTCTTTAAGGTGAACTCTAATCTGGTTTTTCCTTCCTGTATCAAGGGTAAGCTCAACCAATGTGTTTTCCTTTCCTACCTTCAGACTCTTATATCTTGTAATTGCAAGCTGTCCTCCGTTGTCAACAGGACTTGAGTAAACAACAAAAGCTGCATTCTCTTTTAAGTAACTTCTGAATTCCCCTTCACCTTCCAAAATGCCATGGGCAACAGCAACATATCTTCTGTCTGTAATAAGCTCTTCCCAATTGTGCTGAAGTGCGTTTTTTGTCTGCTCATCTTTGGCAAAAACCATTAGTCCACTGGTCTCTCTATCCAGTCTGTGAACAATATAGACCCTTGGGGTTGGGGTGTTTTTGCTGCTGTATTTCTCTTTTACGTATTTGTTAAGGATACTGTGGGCTGTAAACTCGTTTTTGTCTTCTGCTGCAATCTGTGCGGCAGAGCCTTTCTTGCTTACGGTATCATCCTTTTTTCGCCCTTTAAGGGAACCTCCTGTGGTGGATACAGACAAAAGTCCCTCATGTTTGTTTATTACAATAATGTGGTTGTCTTCGTATACAATTTTAATTGGCTCATTGCCAACCAATGCAGTGTCATTCTTTACAGTTGTATCTTTTATGGGCTTTTGGGCAAGCTCCACAATATCGTTCTCTTTAAGGATATAATTATATTTTGTACATGCCTTTCCATTTACCAGAATAGCCTTGTTAGACAGCAGTTGTTTGACTTTTGTCTTGCTTATCCCTTTCATTGCATCAAGTAAAAATTCCTGTAATGGTGTCTCTGTATTAACAATCTGTCTCATATCCAAAATATATTATATATTGCAAAGATACAACAAAGAAACGAAAGTGAGTGCGAAACAGAGAAAGAATGTTGTCTGTTAGCGATTTAACAGTGTTTGCCAATATGTTGCAGTGTCATCAAATGCCTATGTAAAGCCAAGAAATGACAAAGTTTCGTTACTATACCGATGGGTACAAAGTTATGTGCAAACCGACTTTGAAATCTGCAAGTTCAAGCGGCAAACCGTTTTCTGAACAATCATCCTCTCATTCTTCGAGAGTATTGATCCGAAAAAACTTGCATATTTCAAGCCCACACAGATAAAGTACCCATAGAGGAGATGACCGACTGATGGGAAACAGAAAATTCAGACGGACAGTAGAGCATAGATAGCTCTGCTATCAGTTTCTTTTTTAAAAGGAAGATTCCCTTCCTTAAAGAAACAGCAATTCTGTATTTGCCACATGCCGGTCGGCTTGCTGACCTGCCAGCTATACGGCACGCACACATGCGGGCTATACAGCCTTGTTGCCTACAAGCTTGACAAACTGCCATATTGTTTGCCTAGGCTATGGTAGTCCCATCATTCACAAACTACGAATTGAAACTTTAGACTTGTGTTCTCCTGAACACAGCAAGGTATGTTTTGAGTAACTCAAAATTTTTCGGGTTACTCCCGAAAACCTTGCGAATTCCGCGAACTTCTCCCTCCGAAGTCGGGAGAATTGGGTA
>JAFYMJ010000070.1 GCA_017556665.1 Bacteroidales bacterium | reverse complement strand
AATTATCGGGAAAATATGTAGGAAAACAATACATAGACAATACAATGTCAGATGACAGACACATTCCTCACTACTTTATATCTGACCTTTGTATAACTAAGAACTTTAAAATAAAGGAGAGCAATTTAGAGGTTAGCGGATACATCAACAATCTTTTCAACAAGATGTACTATGCAGATGGGTGGACATATAATGTCTATAATAATGATACCCAAACCATAGTGTCTGATTTGGGTATCTATCCTCAAGCTCCAATAAATTTTAGTGTTAAGTTATCGTACACTTTTTAGGAAATTGTTTCCTCATACATAAGGTAGTGACATTCACTCATTCCTAACTTCTGGTAAACTTTCTGGGCGTTTATATTAGTTTTGTCAACATAGAGTCTAATTTGAGTCACACCGTTTTGCAAAGCCATGTCTTTAATTTTATTGTACATGGCTTTGTAAACTCCTTTACCTCTGTACTCTGGAATTACATATACACTTTGAATCCACCAATACCATTTATTGGTCCAGTCACTCCACTCTTTTGTTATCATTAAACTGGCAATAGGATTGCCATTAAGGTACGCAATTACGTAAGTTGCCTTATTGCTGTCATTAATAGCAGCCGCCACCCCTGGAATAACAGTATCTATACTAAGTGTTGTACCCTCAGATTCAAGTGCCATATCAACTTGAAATTGTGCTATGGCTTTAATATCAGCCTGTGTACCAATCTGTATGTTGTAGTTCAATTCCTGATTCATGAATTAGATACTATAGAAATTTGACTTTAGATAAATCTCTTGGTTTGGCATCGGGATTCTCATTTGCATATCCCAATCCAATGCAAATTACGGTAGAATACCCTTCACTGAAACCTAACATATTCTTAGCTTGTTGTGAATTGTTTATAAATCCTACAGGACTTCCAAGACAAACAGATCCAATTCCCAAAGACCATGCAGAAAGCATAATATTCTCCGACAATAATCCGCAATCAATCTGTGAGAATTTGAAAGATGTATCATTTGCAATCACAATAAGGGTAGGGGCACCTCTGAAACATCCCTCTATCATCTCTTTTGGGGTATCAGGATTATCCTTTACCAAATACTCTTTAAATAAAGAGAATGATTCCGGATTATTTATTACTCTTACCTCCCAAGCCTGTCTGTTGATAGCATTAGGTGCATTAATACCACACTCAACAATTTTGTCGAGAATATCTTTAGGAACTTGACTATCCTTATAGTTCCTGATGCTGCGTCTTTGCATTATATTTTCAATAACTGCATTTGTAGTTTTCATATCATTTGATTCTTTATTGGACTGATTTGAACAACTTACAAAAAATGTAGATAAAATCACCGAAACCAGAACGTATAGCTTTTTCATATTATAGTTTATTTTAGATATTCATTTATTCTTCCGCTTATTTGCATAAGAGAAATTTCACATAATTTAGTATTGTATGTAGCAGTTAGCAATCTCTCCTCTGCATCCAACAAACTTTTCTGTGCCTCTCTCATCTCTATTCCCGACAAATCACCCAACATATATCTCTCCATAGCAATCTCATGGTTAAGCTTAGCAGTTACAAGATTCTCCTCCTCAAGTTTAAGGATTCCAATATTGTTCTGATATGCTTGCCAGATATCGTATAGGTCAGCCTCCAAAGTCTGCTCAAGATCTGTCTGTTCCAATTTGATGTTCTGGATATTAAGTTTTGCATTTCTGCGCTCTCTTCTGGCATTGTTGCCATCAAAGATGTTTATACCCAAAGTTACACCAAAGTCTGCACCAAGGGTACCTCTGTGATAGTTGGAACCTTTATTGTATTTGTTTAGGGTATATCCATAACCGGCATTCAGTCTCAAATAAGGATAAGCTGCAGAAGTAGTGATTTTATAATCAAGTTCTGCTATATGACTCTCTCTCTTTGCATATAATAAAGATGCATTATTGGCAAATACCAAATCATGCAAATCTTTAAGAACTAAAGTCTTGTTTACAAAAATTGAGGTATCTGCCACCAATATTTCAGCTGTCAGGTCACTGTTGTTCAAAAGATTGTTCAGTTTGATTGCAGATGTTTGAAGAGTTTGGCTCTGTTTCATAAGGGCTGAACTGTCTGCATTAAAATCTACCTTTGCCTGCTGATAATCCAATCCGGAAAAGTTACCAATTCTATAGCGTTGTTCAACAATCCTCAATCTTTCTCTCGAAAGTTCAACAGCATAGTTCAAGTTGCTTAGACGTATCTTTTGCTGAATGTAATTGTAATATTCAGCAGCAATTTCTGCAATTAGATTCTCTATTGCAATTCTGGTTTGAAGCTCTCCCTGAGACTGAAGCTCTTTTAGTTTCTTATAATTTGTAGTTACATTAAAACCTTCAAAAATAGTCCAGTTAAGATTCAATCCTGCATTTATGTTCTGGTTAAAGATTCCGTCCTCTCTAACGCTCTCGCCAGTGTTTCTGATTTTAGTCTCAGAATTTTCTGTACTACCAGAATATCTTGCGTCAACACCAAGTGTAGGAAGAAATCCAGCGTTGCCAATAGTTGCATTATTCTCTGAAACTGTTTGTTTGTTCTTTACTATCTTAAGAGAATAACTCTCTTGAATTCCAACTCTTAGACACTCTTGCAAATTATAGATCTTTTTACCGCTCTCTTGCCCAAAAGCATTGATTGAGGCAAAAAGTAATGATATAATTAAAATCCTTTTCATTCAATAACTATTTTTTAGCAGTAGCTGCTGCAGTTTTTAGTGATCTGTCTGTAGAAATATATGCATAAATTGCAGGTACAACATACATTGTAAGTATTGTTGATACCAACATACCTCCAACAACTGTAATACCCATAGCTATGCGCTGGTTTGCACCTTCACCACCAGCAAATGCAAGAGGTAAAAGACCTAATATTGTAGAGACACTGGTCATAAGTATTGGACGCAACCTCTGAAGTGAAGCCTCTTTGATAGCCTGTAATTTCTCAATACCCATTTCCTGTTTCTGATTTGCAAACTCAACTATAAGGATACCATTTTTAGCTACAAGACCAATAAGCATAATAATTCCAATTTGACTGAAAATGTTCATAGTT
>JAFYMJ010000069.1 GCA_017556665.1 Bacteroidales bacterium | reverse complement strand
CCCGCATGTACGGTGGTGTGGGAGGTCGGAAAACAAAAGTAGGAAGAAAACTTACCTTTGTTTTCCTCCTACCCGATTATCTGGTTAAATTTTGTTATCCTACGCAAGCACCATTGTCAACAATCTCGGCAGGGGTAACAAATTTCATTTTGCCACTCTCATCTTTTGCCATAAGGATCATACCCTTGGACTCAATGCCTTTAATTTTTCTAGGTGCAAGATTAGCCAATATACATATTTGTTTTCCAACCATCTCTTCTGGAGTGTAGTGCTCTGCAATACCAGAAACAATAGTTCTTGTATCTATTCCAGTATCAATGGTAAGCTGTAGCAATTTGTCAGTTTTAGGAACTTTAACAGCCTCAAGTACTGTAGCAGTTCTAATATCCATTTTCATGAAATCGTCAAATGTACACTCCTCTTTTTGTGCTAGAGGGGCAGGTTTTCCTGCAGCTTCTGCAGCTTTGGCCTCGTTTGCAGCTTTGGTGTCATTCAATTTCTTTATTTGGGCATCAATAGTCTCGTCTTCAATCTTTGCAAACAAAAGTTGTGCAGGATTCAATTGGTGACCCTCTTTAAGAATATCGCCGCCTCCAAAGTCGTTCCATGAAATTTTCTCAATGTTAAGGATGTTCACAAGCTTCGCCGATGAGAATGGAAGGAATGGCTCAAATGCAATAGCAAGGTTAGCACATAGCTGCAATGAAATGTTAAGGATAGTTGCAACCCTTTCCATATCTGTTTTGGCAAGTTTCCAAGGCTCTGTCTCAGTAAGATACTTGTTGCCTAAACGTGCAAGGTTCATTGCCTCTTTAAGAGCCTCTCTAAACTTGTAGTTGTTAAGGTTGTACTCAAGATTTTTCTTGATTGTTGGAATTTGGTCAAGAACCTCTTTGTCCACATCCTGAATGTTTCCCAATGCAGGAACTTTACCCTCAAAATATTTATGTGTAAGTACAACAGCTCTGTTTACAAAGTTACCGTAAATGGCTACAAGCTCACTGTTATTTCTTGTCTGGAAATCTTTCCATGTAAAGTCATTGTCTTTTGTCTCTGGAGCATTGGCACATAGAACATATCTTAGTACATCTTGCTGTCCAGGGAAATCTACAAGGTACTCGTGTAACCAAACAGCCCAGTTTCTTGATGTTGAAATCTTGTCGCCCTCTAGGTTAAGGAACTCATTTGCAGGAACATTCTCTGGTAGAATAAATCCATCACCATATGCTTTAAGCATAGAAGGGAATACAATACAGTGGAATACAATGTTATCCTTGCCTATAAAGTGTACCATTTTGGTATCTTCACTCTTCCACCATTTCTCCCAATCATTTGGACATATCTCAATAGTGTTTGAAATGTATCCGATAGGTGCATCAAACCAAACGTAAAGCACTTTGCCTTCTGCCCCCTCAACAGGAACAGGAACACCCCAATCAAGGTCTCTACTTACGGCTCTTGGTTGCAATCCACCATCAATCCAGCTTTTGCATTGGCCATATACATTGGTTTTCCACTCCTTGTGTCCATCAAGAATCCACTCTTTTAGCCAACCCTCATATTGGTCAAGAGGAAGGTACCAGTGTTTTGTAGTCTTCTTTATTGGCTCGCTTCCACTGATAGCTGATTTAGGGTTGATAAGTTCGTCGGGACTAAGAGTACTTCCACACTTCTCACATTGGTCTCCATAGGCTCCCTCTGCACCACATTTAGGACAGGTACCTGTAATGTATCTGTCGGCAAGGAAAGTATTTGCCTCTGTGTCAAAGTATTGCTCACTCTCTTTCTCTATGAACTTGCCATCTGTGTAAAGTTTCTTAAAGAAATCAGATGCTGTTTTGTGGTGTGTTTTTGAACTGGTTCTTGAGTATACATCAAAGCTGATGCCCAACTCTTTAAAAGAGTCTTTAATGATTGTATGATATTTGTCCACAACATCTTGTGGTGTACATCCGTTTTGTTTTGCCTTAATGGTAATTGGAACACCATGCTCGTCTGAACCGCCAATAAATAAAACCTCTTCACCTTTTAATCTAAGATATCTTGCATAGATATCTGCTGGAACATATACCCCGGCAAGGTGGCCAATGTGTACTGGACCATTTGCATATGGTAGGGCAGATGTAATAAGGTGTCTCTTAAATTCTTTTGCCATTTTATATAATTGTTTAATATTGTTTGCTTATAAAATTATTCTCTTAAGTTCTTTTGAAAACAAATTCCTCACTTGCATTAGTGTGTTCAACTGGTCAATAAGTTCGGCCTGGGCCTGAGTATCGTTTTCCTTTTGAGCCTTGCCAAGCTGTTCTGTAAGGTTCATTGCAGCTTGGGTGGTAATTTTGGCTTTGTATATTAAAATTGCTTTTGGTACATAACACCCCAGCACATTTCTCTCTGGAATAAGAGTTTTGCTGAATTGCTGTATTGTAAGCATATATGGTTGGGCAATAAGGTTTGCCACAAATTTTGCCACTTCTGGTTTTGGATGATTTACAAAATACCTCAATATCCTCTCTTGCTCGTGCTCCTTTAAAGTGTAGTACTCATCAAAGATTTCTTTGTATATAAGGTTCTGCAGCTCCAAGTCATCATTTTGCAGTTGGCTCAATATGTACTGTGCAACATTCTGTTCCTCAATTTGGGTTGCACCGTATGCAAACTCCTCCTCAAGATGGATAGGGTAGTTTCCAAATTTTAGCAGGTAGTACAGAATCTCTTTTTCTGCTTCCTCACAGTATGTGTCAATTACAAAAGTAGGAACTTTTCCGGCTGTGGTCTGTTTGGACCCTTGTCCAAAATCGGTAATCCCCTTTAGCCTCTCTTCCCTTTCCTGTTCTCTCTGCTGGCGATAAAAAGTATCACTTTGTTTCTTGTGCCTTATTTTGGCTACCTCCTGGGCCAGCAGCTCCTGGCTTATCCTAAGTCTTGCACTTGTCTCTTCTATATAGACACTTCTTGTAATTGCATCTGGTATTATTGCAATACTGTTAACCACCTCGCCAATAAGTTTGGCCCTTTGTAGAGGGTCCTTAGAGACTTCCTGGTTAAGCACTTTATGCTTGAATGCAATAAAATCTTCCTCGTTGTTGTCAAGGAACTCTTTAAGTTCCTCTTTTGTGTGGCTCCTTGCATAGGAATCTGGGTCCTCTCCATCTGGGAACAGGGCAACCTTAATCTCCAGTCCCTCTTCAAGCAACATGTCTATACCTCTTAATGAGGCTTTTATACCAGCCCAGTCACCATCGTATAGGACTGTTACGTTGTTTGTAAACCTTTTTATCAGCTGAATTTGTCCTGTTGTTAGGGATGTTCCACTACTTGCTACAACATTCTCTATGCCAGCCTGATGGAAAGATATAACATCTGTATAGCCCTCTACAAGGTAACATTTCTTCTCCCTTGCAATAGCCCCTTTGGCCTCATAAATTCCATAAAGGACTTTATTCTTTACATAAACCTCACTTTCTGGAGAGTTTATATATTTGGCTATTTCTTTGTCTCCTCTTAGTTTCCTTCCACCAAAGGCAATCACTTTGCCGCTTATGCCTCTTATGGGAAAGATAACCCTTTCATAAAATCGGTCAAAAAGCTCACCTGTTCCATCTCTTTCAATGGTAAGTCCTACCTCTATAAGGTGATCTTTTTTGTATCCTTTAAGCTGGGCGTTATGGGTTAGTGCCCTTTTGCTGTTTGGGGCGTAGCCTAAAAGGAATTTTTTTATAGTTTCATCGGTGAAGGATCTCTCCTTAAAGTAACTCAAACCTACTGCTATACCCTCCTGACTCTCCCACAGCTGCTTTGAAAAGAATTGCTGTGCAAAATCATTTACAATAAGAAGAGACTCATGGTGTAGCCTGTTTTGTATATCTTCTGCACTCTCCTCCTTTTCCTTTACCTCAATGCCATATTTGTGCCCAAGATATTTGAGTGCCTCCACATAGCTCATCTGCTCATGCTCCATCACAAAACTTATAACGCTTCCAGCTTTGCCGCAACCAAAGCATTTATAAATGCCTTTGCTTGGAGAGACAGAAAAACTTGGAGTCTTTTCATGGTGGAATGGGCAACAGGCAGTGTAGTTTGCTCCCCTTCTTTTAAGGGTAACAAAATCACTGATGACCTCCTCAATTTTGGCGGTATCCAATATCCTGTCTACTGTAGCTCTGTCAACCATTTGAAGCGTGAGTCAAATAACTTGCAAATTTAATAAAAATTGGCAATAAATATTTATCTTTGCTTCCCTTAATAAAAAGCGAAATAGAGAAAAAATATATGGAAAAAATTATTCTTACAGGAGATCGTCCAACAGGAAAATTGCACCTTGGCCATTATGTAGGTTCTTTAAGAAGAAGAGTGGAGTTGCAAAATTCTGGTGAGTTTGACAAAATCTTTATTATGATTGCAGATGCTCAGGCTCTTACAGATAATGCAGATAATCCCGACAAAGTAAGACAAAACATTATAGAGGTTGCACTAGATTACCTTTCTTGTGGACTGGATCCAAACAAATGCAATTTGTTTATCCAATCACAGATACCTCAGTTGTGTGAGTTGTCTTTCTATTATATGAATCTGGTGACTGTATCAAGATTACAGAGAAATCCAACAGTTAAAAGCGAGATTCAAATGAGAAATTTTGAGGCCAGCATTCCTGTAGGATTCTTTACCTATCCTATTAGCCAGGCTGCAGATATTACTGCATTTAAGGCTACAGTTGTTCCTGCAGGTGAGGATCAGAAGCCAATGGTTGAGCAGACTAACGAGATTGTAAGAAAATTCAATTCTGTTTACGGAGATGTGCTTGTAGAGGCTCAAATATTGCTTCCTTCAAATGCTGCATGTTTAAGATTGCCTGGAACAGACGGAAAAGCAAAAATGAGCAAATCGTTAGGTAACTGTATCTATTTGAGCGATACTGCAGAGGATGTAAAGAAAAAAGTTATGAGCATGTACACAGACCCAGACCACTTGAAGGTTACAGATCCAGGAAAGATTGAGGGCAATACTGTGTTTACATATCTTGATGCATTCTGCAAACCTGAGCATTTTGAGAGATATTTGCCAGAGTATCCTAACCTTGATGAGCTAAAGGCTCATTACCAAAGAGGCGGTTTGGGAGATGTTAAGGTAAAAAGATTCCTTATAGCAGTTCTAGAGGAGGAACTTGCTCCAATCAGAGAGAGAAGAAAACAGTTTGAGCAAGATATTGAGGGTGTATATGAAATCCTTAAGAAGGGTACTCAGGCTGCATATGAGGTTGCACAAAACACACTTGACGAGGTTAAGTCTGCAATGAGAATCAATTATTTTGATGATACAGAGTTGATCAAATCTCAAGCTGAAGCATACAGAGCAAAATAAATAAAAGTTATGGAGAGTGATAAAGATAATTTGAATAATGCTGTGGACAAAGACAAGCTTGAACTGCCTTATGAGCATTGTTTGAATTGTGGTGAAAAGCTAAATGGTATGTATTGCCATAAATGTGGTCAGAAGGCTACATCGGCATCGCCAAGTATATGGGCTTTCTTGTCTGAGTATGCAAACCATGCATATATATGGGATACCAAATTATTGCCTACACTTTGGAAATTGGTGTCAAAACCGGGTTACCTTACAAAAGAGTTTATAGCAGGCAAGTTTGTTTCATATGAGCATCCGTTAAAGATGAATATGTTCCTGCTGTTCTTCTTTATTACAATGTTCCTTATTTTCTCTAATCCCGATGATATAAAAAAATCGGTAAAGGATTTTGCCGAGGGGGAAAATGTTCTTCCGTCACTTGTTTTTAATGAGCTGCAAAATGATACGGTGTATATGGCAAAAATGAGGGGAAGTGTTGTGGATACAATTACAGTATGTGCACCAAAGGAATTGGCAGTCAACTATCCCAAGATTTTAGGGAAAATAGGTGAGAGTATAGACTCTCTGGAGAATGGATTCCATATGTGGAAATCTGCTGTGCCTCATGTGCTGGTGGAAGATGAGATTCTTATATTGGATAAAAATGGGTATTATCTCTTTAACGGGGAGTCTTCTGTAGTGGAAGAAATGGAAGATATAAAGGATGTGGCAAAAACTTTAGTATCTGTGTTCAACAATATGATGGATATATTTACACAGTATTTCCCTCTACTTTTTATCCTTACAGTTCCGTTCTTGAGCTTTGCCATAAAGATTATTTTCAGAAGGAGAAAATTCCCATTCCTTAAGCATTTTATCTTTACTTTGCACTATACGGCTTTAGTTGAATTGTTGATTATTGTAATGTACACAATATATTTGTTGGCATCGCCTTCAAATTCATTACTTCAGTTGCTGTTTATAGCAAGTTCTATGCTTTACCTTACTTTGGCCATAAAGGATGTATATGAGGTAAAGAGATGGTATAAGGCGGTAATAGGATCTGTGTTTATTAGTGCCTTGTATATGACAATTATGGCTATGGTATTTTTAGGTATATTCATTTTTGCGTGTGTATCGGCAGTGATAGCGTAAACAAGGTCATATAAAGAAAAAACAGGAAGCAGACATCAAAGTCAGCTTCCTGTTTTTGTATGCTTGCTAAAAATTAGTCTTCGCTTTTTAGAAGGGCTTCTCTAACTTTTGCCTCAATCTCATCTGCAAGTTCAGGATTGTCCATCAACATCTGTTTTACAGCATCTCTGCCCTGACCAATTTTGCTGTCTGCATAGCTGAACCAGCTTCCACTCTTCTTTATAATGTCAAACTCTACTCCCAAGTCAAGGATTTCTCCAATTTTTGAAATACCCTCTCCGTATAGGATATCAAATTCCGCTTTCTTGAATGGTGGAGCCATCTTGTTCTTTACAACCTTAACTCTGGTTCTGTTGCCGGTAGCATCTTCACCATCTTTAAGTTGGGTAGTTCTTCTTACATCCAATCTTACAGAAGCATAGAATTTTAATGCATTTCCACCTGTTGTTGTTTCTGGGTTGCCAAACATTACACCAATTTTCTCGCGTAACTGGTTTATGAATATGCAACAAGTGTTGGTCTTGCTTATATTTCCGGTAAGCTTTCTTAAGGCCTGACTCATCAGACGTGCCTGCAGTCCCATTTTTGAATCTCCCATTTCACCTTCAATCTCTGCTTTAGGTGTTAGGGCTGCAACGGAATCAATCACTATTATATCAATTGCTCCAGATCTTATAAGACTGTCTGCAATCTCAAGGGCCTGCTCACCGTTATCTGGTTGCGAAATAAGTAATGTATCTACATTTACACCCAGATTTTTTGCATATGTCCTGTCAAATGCATGTTCTGCATCAATTATAGCTGCAATACCACCATTTTTTTGAGCCTCTGCTATAGCGTGGATTGCCAATGTTGTCTTACCACTGCTCTCCGGGCCATAAATTTCAATTACTCTACCTTTTGGATAACCTCCAATTCCTAATGCTATATCAAGTGAAATTGAACCGCTGGATATTGTCTGTACATCTAATTTTGGCGCATCTCCCAACTTCATGATTGTCCCTTTTCCAAAATCTTTCTCAATTTTGTCCAAGGTCATCTGCAAGGCTTTCAACTTCTCTAAATTCACATCATTTCCTTGTGTTGCCACTGCTTTCTCTTTAGCCATAAATATTTTTTTTATCTGTTATAAATATGTCGTTAACCTACTACGCAAATATACATAAAATTTATTGTAACTTTGTGGGTATGAAAAAAATTTTACTTGGATTAAATCCTCAAGAATTAAAGGCTGTAGCCTTGTCGGTTGGATTGCCTGGTTTTACAGGTAACCAGATTGCAGATTGGCTTTATAAAAAGCGTGTTACATCTATAGAGCAGATGACAAACTTGTCAAAGGTGGCAAGAGAAAAGTTAAGTGCAGAGTGGGAGGTTGGAAGGCTTGAATATTCACTTGTACAAGAGTCTGTGGACGGTACAAAAAAATATCTTTTCCCATGCCATACAGGAACTGCTATAGAGGCAGTTATGATTCCCGACGGAGAGAGAAAAACTTTATGTGTGTCGTCGCAGGCAGGTTGCAAGATGGGATGTAAGTTTTGTATGACCGGCAGGCAGGGCTTTAGCGGAAACTTGTTGGCAAGTGAGATTATATCCCAGTATTTGTCGGTTGATGAAGCTGCAGAGCTTACCAATACTGTCTTTATGGGTATGGGTGAGCCTTTGGACAATATAGAGGCTGTGCTTAGAACAATAGAGATACTTACTGCTCCTTGGGGATTTGGATGGAGTCCAAAAAGGATAACATTAAGCAGTATTGGTGTTACCAAACTGGCAACACCGGTTATCCTTAACGATTACGTTGACGGAAACAACAATCCATATAAGTGTGTTAATCCTTTAGAGGCATTTTTGGACCTTACAAAGTGTCATTTGGCAATAAGTTTGCATAATCCTGTAAGTGGAGAGAGACTGGAGCTGATGCCTATGCAGAAGGCTTTTCCAATAGAGGAAACTTTAAGGGTAATAAAAAGATATGACTTTACAGGTCAAAGGAGAGTGAGCTTTGAATATACAATGTTTGCAGGGGTCAATGATTCCAAGAAGCATGCAGATGCCATAGTAAGATTACTTAAGGGATTGGAATGCAGGATAAACCTGATAAGATTCCATGCTATCCCGGATTCTCCGTTAATGCCGTCTGCTATGCCTGTAATTGAGGCTTTCAGAGACAGGCTTAATGCAAGTGGAATAACTACAACAATAAGAGCCAGCAGGGGCGAGGATATCTTTGCAGCGTGTGGAATGTTGGCCGGTAAGAAATAATATAT
>JAFYMJ010000068.1 GCA_017556665.1 Bacteroidales bacterium | reverse complement strand
CAGTTAAAATAAGTATAGCAAGATTTTCGTTCAGTATAGAGGAGACTGCTTATTTGTTATTGGAAGATTATATAAACAAGTTAAAGGAGTTTTATCTGCCTCTTGGAGAGAAAGATGTTGTGGATGGTATAGAGGAGAGAATTGCGGAGCTGTTTATAGAGAGGGGAGCAAAAGAAAAGGTTGTAAATATAGATATGGTTGATGAAGTTATATCTATTTTGGGCAAACCAGAAGATATAGAGGATTCATCATCAGGCAATGAGGAAAAAAATGGGGCAACCCCAAAGAAGAGACTCTATAGAGATCCTTTCAATAAAGTGGTGAAAGGTGTTTGTGGAGGATTGTCTGCATATACATCTATAGATGTAGTATATGTAAGGATACTTTTTGCAATTGCACTTTTTTTCCTTTCTGTAGGTATTGTAGAATTGCTGGATGTCAATATCCCTGTATTTTTTGTAGCTGTACTGATATATTTTGGATTGGTTTACATAATACCAAAAGCTGTTACTGTAGAGCAAAGGTGTCAGATGAAAGGGGTGTTGTCTGATGTAAATGAGATTAGAAAGAATGTTATGGAAAAGGATTATGTAACCGGCAATGTGGCAAGCAGCAACTTTAATAAGGTGTTGAATATTATTGGCCGAATATGTGGAGTTACAATAGGTGTATTTTTGATACTTATTGGAGTATTAGGATTGGTTGGGGGGCTTTTCGGGATATTTGGTGTAAATGTAATATCATCGTTGTCTTTATGGGAAGCGGCAGACTTTATAGACTTTAATATAGAGTATCCATTCCTGTATATGCTCTTGTCGGTTTTTGTTTATGTACTTCCGTTTGTTGGAATGTTATATGGCGGTATAATGTTATGCTTTAACTTTAAATCGCCAAAATGGAAGCCAGGTATAACAATGTTCATAATGTGGATATTCTCTTTAGTATTGTTCTCTTTCTTCTCTGTTGTTGCCCTTAAACCTTATTTCCATCATAATGAGATGGAAGAGGAGATTCTGTTGACAAAGAATTATGATACTCTATATGTAGAGTGCCCTAACATTGGTAAAACTGATGCAGACTCTGAATTTTACTTTAATGCTGGAAGAAGATCTTTAAAAACTTATTATCAGAACAATAAAGAGGGCAAAAAGGAGTTTGTGCTGCATCCTGCAATATATGTAAACGATTTGTCGGGAAGAGAAGGGTACAAAAGCAAGGTGGTTGTTGAATTCAACAGATTCTCTAAAGTGAGCAACATGTTTTATGATTGCAATGCAAGTGATGTTGTAACAGTTAAGGATTCGCTGTTAACAATTACTCCAAAAGTGATATCAAAGGAAAATAAATTTGATGGAAAGTATTGTGATATAGAACTTTATGTACCAAAGGAAACAGTAGTAAAGGTTATTAGCCCAAAGAATTATGAGTTTCCTAAAGAGAAGAGGAAAGTTAGAAAATAAAGCGTATAATATTGTATAACATTAGCCCGGCACAAACCAATTTTAGTCCGGTGCTCAATAAAAACCCTAAGAATGAACCAAATGCGGCAAGCAAAGATACATCAAAGGGTTTTTTATTTACAAGAAGTTCTGCAATAAGTGCTCCAATAAATGGGCCTATGATTATTCCAATAGGGGGAAGGAATACCATTCCGGCAACCATTCCGGCAATGGAATATCTTACTGCCAGTGTTGATCCTCCCGACAACTTGGTAAGATATGGCTGGAGAACATAATCAAGAATAGTAACCACAACGGTAATAATCAGCCAGATTATTATATGCTGGGTTGAAATCTCGTTTGTAGTATTGCACAGGAAGTACATAAGAAGGACTCCGGCATAAGATAATGGAAGACCGGGAATAATAGGGATAATGCATCCAATTATTCCAATTATTCCAAGCACTACAGCAATTATTTCAATAATTGTAGCCATTATACTTTTCTTGTTCCAACGTATTCTGCAAACCTTATTAATGTCTCTTTGGCATAACACTCTTTAAAACCCTCAAGTGCTT
>JAFYMJ010000067.1 GCA_017556665.1 Bacteroidales bacterium | reverse complement strand
GTTGCAAAATAAACATCCTTATCTGTATGCAAGTAGACTTTCTCTGGTGATAACAACTGCGTATATTGTTGATACATCTTTTCATGACCAACTTCTTGCTCCTGCGAATATACAGGTGCTATAAACAATCCAAACACTATTGCTAACAATAAACTTTTTAATATACTTCTATTCATACATCTATGGTTTGTGTTTAACAATTACTAACAGGGAAGGGGACAATTATGTATTAAATCATTGCAAAGCTATAAACTAAAAGTTTAATATTCTAATTTTCCTAACACTGTAACATGCTCTATTTCTGCATGTTATAAAATTATTTATATAGGTAATTTTCAAAAGTTTAATTTTGCTATTTTATCCAATATTTTATTGTGTACTTAAGAATAAATTTGTTTACTTTGTCATATCTACAACAATAAATCCCATGAAAATTTTTTACATTTTATTTATTACATGCCTAGTATTTCTTGCGTGCAATACAGAAAACAATGTCAATAAATATCTTAATGAAATAGATTCATACATAGAAACTCTACCCGATAGTGCCTTGTATGCTTTAAAAAAAATTGAACCAACAGCCCTTACCAATAAAAGAGACAGGGCTAAACATGCACTTCTTATGTCAATGGCTTTAGATAAGAATTATGTAGATATGACAGATTTCTCAGTTATACAGCCTGCCATTGATTATTACAAGGAAAATGGAAGCTATACCGACAGATTAAGAACGCTATACTATACAGGAAGAATCTATAAAAATATAGGGAATAATGAATCTGCAATGGAATGCTATGTTAAAGGAATATATTTGAATAAATATCCCCACGATACTTTAACTATGGCTCGGGTTTTCTTTTCTAAAGGATTAATTAACAATGATATATATGATTATAACGGATTCTGCTCCGATATGTTGCAAGCTGCACATTTATTTGAAATATCAAATAGGAACAAATCTAAAATTAATGCCCTACTACATGCTGCCAATGGTTATCTCCTACTACGAGAACTTAATGAAGCTATGAATATATTAAACGAGATTGAGAAATCAATTGGTCAAAAAAATAATATGGACAACTCTCAATTATCTAGATATTATTGGGTTTACATAATGATCAGTTATTTAAATGGGTCCAAAGAGGATGTTGAAAAATACATTACTGAATATATACAAAATGTTAATGAGGATACCATTAATTGGCTAGATATAGCTATTGGATATTACAAAATAGGGAATTATGCAAAATCGGTAGAGGCAATAAAAAAATACGAAAAAAGAAATGGTATAAAAAAAGTTAGATATCATGCTCTAAAATCTCAATTATATGAATCAATTGGAGATTCAGACACTGCACTTAAAAGTTATAAACTATACTTAAAGTTTAGTGATTCTATTGATTTAGTCATATTTAAGAGCAATACCAAATTTGTGGAAAATAAATTTCAAATGGAGATTGAACTCCAGAAAGAAAAAACACACAAAATTGTAAGTTTTTTAATTATTGTTATACTACTGGTGTCAATATTATGCATCTACATATATATTAAACATCTTCAAAATCGCAGAAAAACAGAAAAAGAGCTACTTGGTCTTAAATACTCTATATTGGAATCAGAAAAATCCAAACTAGAAGAAATATTACAATCAAACAACTCTATATTACAAAATTCCAGAAATATCTTGTTACAACGGCTTAATTTGCTTAACAATTTCTTTGTAGCAAACATATCCAACAAAGAAAAGCGAGAAATAAAGGCACACAAAGAAATTATCACCCTTTTGAGTGAAAGGTCCAATTTTATTACCTCTAATATTAAAGTTTACGAGATTAGCCATCCCCAATTTATAGAGTACCTTAAAAGCCACAACCTTACATTAATGGAAATTGGCTATTGTTGTCTTTATGCCATAGGCCTTAAAATTAAAGATGCAGGAGTCTATATGAACACTAGTTCTCACTATAACATAAATACCGAAATTCGCCGAAAACTGAATATATGCCCAAATTCAACAAATCTCGATATTTATATAAGGAATTTAGTAGACACCCTTACTGATTCTCATACAAATCCAGGAACTCATATTCCCCGCCCCAATGAGACAGAAAGTTTATAAAATCGCTGTTTTTTACAACTAATGATGCGGTATTGTCATTTGGATGGAAGCTCAAAAGCTGGGCATCCTGCAAGTTCTTATCTAAAAAGAGCTTTACCTCTTTGTTTGTATCGTTTATCAGGCCAAAAGGGGAAACAGATCCGGGTTTAAGACCAAGGTACTTCTCCATGCGCTGCTCAGATGCAAAGCTAAGTTTTCCTTGCTTGAGCATTTTTTCTATTTGATGAATAGCCATCTGGTTATGACACTCAAATACTACAAGATAATGTTTATTACCCTTGTGGTTTCTAAAAAACAGATTCTTGCAATGGGTAGCGGTTATATCTTTCCAATACTCCAAAGCTATCTCTATTGTTGGCAATGGTGGATGCTCATACATAGTATAAGGAATCCCCCACTCATTTAATGTATCCAATACTTTTTTCCTACGCTCCATTTGCGCAGCCATCTCTGTCTCCATACTACTTAATCTCTTTTAACTCTTTATATAAAAACTCTGCCAATCTCAAAAATCCTACATCTGTAAGATGCACTCCATCTACTGTACTCTCATTATCGGGACCTGCAGCAGATTTCTTTAAATCTCCACTCAAATCTATATGTTTTGTCTTAGGATTCTCCGACAACTTTACATCACCCTCCTGGGGTACCATTTTTACACCATTCACACTTATGAATCTAAGATTATTCAACCCCTCTTTTCTAAATTTAAGATATTTGGCATACCAAAGTGCATTCTCGTCTGTAAGATCAATTCTGAATTGCTTATCGGCATGCTGATACGGATAATAATAATTACTTATCATATAAACAGGTACATCTGGATTCTCAGAAGCAATCTTTCTAATAAAGTAATCTGTACTGTCCTTTATTATATTGTAGTTGCAATTTCCCAGACAATCTATCACATACGCACTTGCATCAATTGTAGCAATTTTGTCTGCCATTATCTTGTCCATTCTACCATTGCCGCTAAAGCCAAGATTTATGAACTCTCTGTTCATTTTTCTCCCTAAAACAGATGTGTAAACCAGACCCGGTCTGCTAGCACAACCGCCCTGAGTTACGCTTGTACCATAAACCACAATTGGTTTCCTCTGGTCACTTGGCAACAAAACGTTATTTATAGGGGCTTTTATAACAGCTCCACTATCAACTCCAATAGACAATATTTTTATTCCATCATACAAAGGAAGGTACATTATATAATCTGTATCCTTACCCTCCATTCTTCTTATAAACACATTCCTTGAATTCTTTCCATTAGGCTGTGCTGTACCAACAAATGCCCATTCCCCACTCTCTGAGTAAGAATAGATATCCAAACCTCTAATACCTGTACCAGGCATGTGTGCCATATTAAAGTTGTTCACAAGGGTCCACTGGGCACCAATGCATTTGGCATTTGTACTGAATCTTATAGCTATACCGGCACTGTTTCTACCTAAATCTATAACTGCTTTTCTAATCTTGCCTTGCATATCTGCTGGGAGTCTTGCATACAGCAAACTGTCGGCTCCATTATCAAAACCTTTACCTAAGATTTGCACTGTCCCATTTTTAATTAGCTCAGCCACATCTGTATAAACCAATTCAGACGCTTTTTGAGCAAAAACATTGGCAGTTACAATTAACATAACTGCTACACACAAAAGATTACGAAAATTTTTCATCTCTATATTTTAATCCAATTTATATTTACCCCTTTACGTTCCATCCCTCTAAACCATGTCATCTGCCTTTTTGCAAACTGATGAATTGCAACTGCCAGCCCCTCTTCCATTTGAGAATATGTTAACTCTCCAATATGATACTGGGTTACAAATTTATACTCAAGTCCATAGTATATAAGGTCCTCTGGTTTTATTCCACTGTCAAGCAGACTTTTTACCTCTTCTACCATCCCCTCATTAAGACGTGCTTTTAGTCTTTTGTCTATTCTTTGGTTTCTGGTATCCCTATCCACATCTACCCCTATAAAAAGAGTTTTATTAGGCAATGTTAGCTTTGGGGTTGCCAAATCTGCCTCTGCCATCTCAATCTCAATTGCCCTTATTACCCTTTTTTTTGTATCAAAATCTGTATGGTTATGTGGTTTGTCTCCCTTTTCTGCCTTTAATTTGGTTAAGATATCAATAAGCTCTTCCATTGGTTTAGGCTCCAACTCAGCCCTCAACTGCTCATTTGGTTTAACCTCAACCAACTCATAACCTCTTGTTGCAGCCTCTATATACAAACCTGAACCGCCACAGATAATAGGGAACGCACCTCTACTTAAAATATCTGAATATGCCTGGGAAAAATCTCTCTGGTACTCAAAGATATTGTATTTTGTACCGGCATCTACAATATCAACCAAGTGCACAGGAATCTCTCCATACTCCTCCATATCCTTACCTGTTCCAATATCCATTCCTCTATACACTTGTCTGCTGTCGGCCGACAAAATTTCACACACCTTGCCAGATTCTCCCAAATAGCGTGCAAGTGCAACCGCGTACCTGGTTTTGCCACTTGCAGTAGGCCCAAGCACGCATAGAGCATCATAATTGTCTTGCTTAAGTAATGTTTTTATAATATCCATAGTCATCTACAAAGTTAGTTTTTTTTACTACATTTGTGCCATTATGCCTAAAGCTAAAAGTAAAATAGAGATAAAAAACAGACGTGCCTCTTTTGAGTACGAGTTTCTGGATAACTATACTGCAGGAATTGTACTTACAGGTACAGAGATTAAGTCTATAAGAGCTGGTAAAGCTTCTCTTGTAGACAGCTATTGCTATTTTGTAAGGAATGAGCTTTATGTAAAGAATATGCACATTGCAGAATACTGGTGGGGCTCATACAATGTACACGACCCGCGCAGAGACCGCAAACTGCTGCTGAACAGAAAAGAGCTTAGAAAACTTGAACGTGCAACTAAAGAGAAAGGGCTTACTATTGTTGCTACACGCCTGTTTATAGCAGAGAACGGATACGCAAAACTTAACATTTCACTTGCAAAAGGAAAGAAAGAGTACGACAAACGCAACTCCATTAAGGAGAAAGATATGCGTAGAGATATGGAAAGAGGGTACTAACCCTCTTTCTTTATTTTATCTTACCTTTACCTCTTACCGGACGTACTATTTCAAACGGAGTTTTTACTTTAAAACTTCTTGCTATCAGATAGACTCCAAGTATAACAAAAGGAATACTCAACAACTGTCCCATATTTAAAGTCATCCCCTCCTCAAAATTAACCTGATTCTCTTTTACAAACTCAATCATAAATCTTGAGAAAAATATTCCTATAAAGAATATTCCTAACAGTAATCCTCTGTATATTTTCTTGTTTGCATATTTGTACAAAGTAAAAAGAATTACTCCTGTTGCCAGATAACACAATGCCTCATACAATTGTGTTGGGTGTTTAGGGAATATTTCACCGGCATGTACAAAAACAAAACCCCAAGGAAGATCTGTCTGGTTGCCGTAAATCTCTGAATTCATAAGATTGCCCAACCTAATGAACATAGCCGCAAAGGATGTTGCTATGGCAAGCCTGTCCAACAGCCACAAATAATCAAAATCATATTTTTTGCCATATTTCTTTACATACCACCATATTCCCAACATAATGGCAATTGTTCCTCCGTGACTGGCCAATCCTCCTTCCCATACTTTAAAAATCTCGCCAGGATTTGCAAGGTAATAGTCTGGCTGATAAAATAACACATGCCCCAGCCTTGATCCTATTATTGTACAACCTATTAATAGGAACAATAGTGTTTCCAATAAATTTATTGGCAAATTCTCCCTTTTAAAAAACCATACAAACATATAGTAGCCTATTACAAAGCCTGTCATAAACAACAGACCGTAATATCTTAATTCCGGAGAACCTATTTTGAATGCAATTACACCTCCTATAAGAAGTGTAACAGCAGATATATAATAAAATTCCTGTTTTTTTATCCCGTCTGGTTTACGAGTAGAGAGGTATGACCCCACTATTGTTGACAACATTATTACAACGCAGCATATTTTTGCCACAGATGCAGGAATGTTAACAATTACAGGATTCACATCCCAGACTATTTGCAATAAACTGTTCATTATCTGCGTAATCTAGAGAATACACTAAGAGGTATATTCTTGTTGAAACTATCTTTTAACATTAACTCTCCACAAGTTAGTGATACATCACTATCTTTTCCTGGCAACAAGTCAAAAGCGGTTCTTACTGCTGTGTCTGCCAACATGGCTGAATATCCGTTGGAATAAAGATTAAGTACCATAAAGGCATCTTTAGGGGCAACTATCTTTGAACACTCGGTAAGCAGTTCAAAAAGAAGTTCATCAAGTTTCCATTTTTCTCCGTCGGGACCATGACCATAAGCTGGAGGATCCAATATAAGCCCATTGTACTTGTTGCCTCTTTTTGCCTCTCTCTTTACAAACTTAAGGGCATCTTCTACAACCCATCTTATATTGTCAAGCCCGCTGTTTTCCATATTTCCCCTTGCCCAGGTTACAACCTGTCTTACAGAATCCAGATGTGTTGTATCTGCACCTGCACAGCGTGCAGCCAACGATGCAGCTCCAGTATATGCAAACAGGTTAAGCACTTTTGGTTTTAGAGGTGAACCATCCTCTTTCTTTACAGAAGAGAACTTCTCCACCAACTCCTTAGAGTTTTTATATATAAAATTCCAGTTGGGGCTCTGCTCCGGAAAGACTCCAACATGCTTGAATGAGGTTAGTCCCAACCTAAGCTTAAAACTTGTATCGGGAAGATTATATCTTATATACCATTGCTCCGGCATTTTTTTAAGCATCTTCCAGGTTCCTGTATCTTCCTTGCCACTTTTGCCAAAACCTGCCCCTGCAGTAAATTTTGTATGTGCCATATTAAGCCACTCTTTTTCTGGCAAAGAGGGTTTCCATAGAGCCTTTGGTTCTGGCCTTATTAGAACATATGAACCAAAGCGTTCAAGCTTCTCAAAATTTCCCGAATCTATAAGGGAATAATCTTTCCAGTTTTGCGGAGATTCTAAAAACATTCGTGATATATTTTTACAACATTCTTGCCCATTTGAGCGTTTAATTTTCAAAGATAATCCAAAGATTTTAATTAGTTTAAATAAAATTTTTATTTTTGCCGTCTAAAGTGGATTATAACGTTTTATTATTTTTATATAAACATACTTAATATGCAACAAAGTATTGATACTTACAATTTTAATGGCAAGAAAGCTATTGTAAGGGTAGATTTTAATGTTCCATTGGATGAGAACATGAAAATTACCGATGACACAAGAATTAGAGCAGCTATCCCAACTCTTAAAAAAGTACTGGCTGGTGGTGGTGCTCTTATCCTAATGTCTCACTTGGGTAGACCAAAAGGTGTTACAGAGAAATTCTCTCTAAAACACATCATTTATAGAATAGAGGAGCTTCTTGGTGTTAAAGTTAAATTCTGTTCTGATTGTATGAAAGCTGCAGAGGATGCTGCCGCACTACAACCAGGTGAGGTTCTTCTTTTGGAGAACTTGCGTTTCTATGCAGAGGAAGAGGGTAAAGCAAGAGGTCTTGCAGAGGATGCTACAGATGAGCAAAAGAAAGAGGCTAAAGCTAAAGTTAAAGAGAGCCAAAAAGAGTTTGTTAAAACTTTGGCTTCATATGCAGACTGCTACATTAACGATGCCTTTGGTACAGCACACAGAGCACACGCTTCTACTGCTTTAATTGCAAAATACTTCCCTAACGACAAAATGTTCGGTTACATTATGGAAGGTGAGATTAAGGCAATTGACAAAGTTCTTAATGGCGCCGAGCACCCTGTAACCGCTATTGTTGGTGGTGCTAAAGTATCATCTAAAATTGGTATTATTGAGCATTTGTTTGATGCTGTAGATAATATGATTATTGGTGGTGGTATGGTTTACACATTTGTTAAGGCTAAAGGTGGTAAAATTGGAAACTCTCTATGCGAGGATGACCAAATGGAACTTGCACTTAACATCATTAAGAAAGCAGAGGAGAAAGGTGTTAAATTATACTTCTCTAAAGAGGTTGTAATTGCAGATTCATTCTCTAACGATGCCAATACTCAAATTGTAAACAACTATGAGATTCCAGATGGTTGGGAGGCTATGGACGCAGCTCCTGCTACCCTAAAAGTTTGGGAGGAGGTTCTTCTGAATTCTAAAACTATTCTTTGGAATGGTCCAGTAGGCGTATTTGAGATGCCTAACTTTGCAAAAGGTACAAACTACATTGCAGGTATTCTTGCAAAAGCTACAGCAGAGAATGGTGCATTTACCCTTGTTGGTGGTGGTGATTCAGTTGCTGCCGTAACAAAAATGGGATTTGCAGACAAAGTAAGCTACGTTTCTACAGGTGGTGGTGCTATGTTGGAGTACTTGGAGGGCATTGAGCTTCCTGGTATTAAAGCAATCAGAGAGTAATATTACACTCACATACAACAGAAGGTAGGGTCAAAATTTTGATCCTGCCTTTTTTATATCTGTTTTCTTCTGTTTACCGTATCTCTTCTTACAGAGTTTACAATTTGCTCCACCATCTGTTTAAGCTCATCAAGAAATTGCTTTGCCTGATAATTTTTCTTCTCAATCTCCCTAAGTTTCTTTTCCCATATACCTGTAAGCTGGGCAGATTTAAGCAACTCTTCCTGAATAATATCAATTAGCTCTACCCCTGTTGGAGTAGCAAACAAATTCTTTTTCTCCCTTTTTATGTAGTTTCTCTTAAAAAGAGTATCAATTATTGCAGCTCTTGTAGAAGGCCTTCCAATTCCATTCTCCTTTAGGGCATCTCTAAGTTCCTCATCCTCCACAAATTTACCGGCAGTCTCCATGGCCCTAAGCAAAGTTGCCTCTGTGTATGGTTTGGGAGGCTGAGTCCATTTCTCCAGCAGACTTGGAGTATGAGGTCCACTCTCCCCCTCCTTAAAATCTGGCATAATCCTCTCCTGTTCATCCTCCTTTTCATCATCAGAATCCTTTACCTCCTTTGCAAAGACAGTTCTCCAACCCGGTTCAAGAATTTGCTTCCCCGACGACTTGAATTCCACTTTATCCACCACTCCCAGCACTGTTGTAGTTGAGATTTTACAATCTGGATAAAATGCAGCAATAAACCTCCTTACAACAAGGTCATACACTTTTTGCTCCATTGGAGTAAGATTCTGCCCCCTTACCCCTGTTGGGATTATTGCATGGTGGTCTGTTACTTTTGAATTGTCAAACACCTTCTTGCTTTTAGGGAGCTTTTTCCCTTTTAATGGCTCTATAATTGAGGCATAATCTGTTAGGCCAACAAGAATTTGGGGACATTTTGGATATATGTCATCACTCAAGAAAGTTGTATCCACACGTGGATATGTGGTAATCTTTTTCTCGTATAAAGATTGTATTGTCTTTAATGTGTCGTCGGCCGAGAAAGAATATTTTTTATTGCACTCTACCTGAAGTAAGGTTAAATCAAACAACCTTGGGGCATATTCTGTCCCTTTTTTCTCCGTAACCTTTGTTACAGTAAAATCCTTTCCCTGGATACTCTTCAAAAAATCCTCACCCTCTGCAAGGGTATCAAACTTTCCTTTTGTTGCATTGAATGTTATATCTCTGTAAACTGTTTTAAGCTCCCAATATTGGGTAGGGACAAAGTTCTCTATCTCCTTCTGTCTGTTTACAATAAGGGCCAAAGTGGGGGTCTGCACCCTTCCTACGGAGAGAATCTGTTTATTCAGTCCATATTTTAGTGTGTACAGGCGGGTAGCATTCATTCCAAGGAGCCAGTCTCCAATTGCCCTTGCCAGACCTGCCTCATATAAAGACTGAAACTCACTCTGGTCCTTTAAATTTTTAAACCCCTCTCTTATTGCATCTTCTGTTAGTGATGATATCCACAATCTCTTTACTTTACAAGTAGCTTTTGCCTTTTGCATAACCCAACGCTGTATAAGCTCTCCCTCTTGTCCGGCATCACCGCAATTTACAATCTCTGTTGCATTCTGCATTAAAGACTCAATAATTGCAAACTGCTTTTTGTATGTTGCATTTTCTATTAACTTAATGCCAAAGCGGGGCGGAATCATAGGGAGTTTATATATATCCCATGCCTTCCATTGTGGTGTATAGTCATGAGGCTCCTTTAGGGTACATAAATGACCAAATGTCCATGTAACCTGATATCCATTCCCCTCTATGTAACCATCTTTCTTTACTTTAGCACCCAAGACATCTGCTATATCCCTAGCCACCGATGGTTTCTCTGCTATACAAACTATCATAACTTATCTCTCTCTTTTACTCTGCAAAGATATTTATTTAAATAAAAATGGGAAGCCGACATTGCCAACTTCCCATAAACTTTATACGCAAAAGAGAATTAAACTGTCATTATCTCTTTCTCTTTAGCTGCAATAATCTCATCAACTTTCTTATTGAAAGCATCTGTCTCTTTTTGGATTGTAGCCTCTGCATCTTTACATACATCCTCTGGAAGACCATCTTTTTGGTATTTCTTATGAGCATCAACAACCTCTCTTCTTGCATTTCTGATGCTTACTTTAGCATTCTCGCCCTCTGTTTTAGCTTGCTTTACCAACTCTTTTCTTCTCTCCTCTGTTAATGCAGGAACATTAATTCTAATTTGCTCACCATTGTTGGCAGGAGTATAGCCAATATTGGAATCCAAGATTGCTTTCTCAATTGCAGGGATAAGTTTTTTCTCCCAAGGTTGGATTAAAATAGTTTTAGCGTCTGGAGTAGTGACACTTGCCACTTGTGGAACAGGAGTTGGAGTTCCATAGTAATCTACCAATACATTCTGGAAAATTCCAGGGTTAGCTTTACCTGCTCTAAAATTCTTTAACTCATCTTCCAAATGCAAGATAGCTTTTTGCATTTTATCTTTAGCGTGTGCAATACACTCTTTAGAAACACTAATTTCCATATATTCTATTTTTTAAAGTTTACAAACTATTTAGTTACAATTGTACCTACATTCTCACCTTTTACAAGGTTGTACAAGTTTCCTACTTTGTTCATGTCAAAAACAATTATAGGCATATTGTTCTCTTTACATAAAGCAAATGCTGTCTGATCCATAATTCTAAGATTGTCTGCAAGTGCCTTGTCAAATGTTAGAGTACTGTATTTTGTTGCGGTTGGATCTTTCTCTGGATCTGCAGTATAAACGCCATCCACTCTTGTACCTTTCAATAAAGCGTCAGCCTCTATCTCACAAGCTCTTAGAGCAGAAGCCGAGTCTGTTGTAAAGAATGGATTACCGGTACCGCCAGCAATGATTGCCACACCACCATTTGCCATTACCTCTTCTGCTTTCTCTTTAGCATAATATCTTGCCATTGGCTCCATTGGTACAGATGTAAACACTTCTGCATCAACGCCCTCTGATTTAATGCTCATAGAAAGTCCAATACTGTTGATTACAGTTGCCAACATTCCCATCTGATCTCCTTTTACCCTGCTGAAACCTTTGCCTACACCTGTAACTCCTCTAAAAATGTTTCCACCTCCAATAACTATTGCTATCTGTACCCCTTCTTTGGCAACTTGAGCAATTTCTTTGGCATATTGGCTCATCATATTAACATCCAAACCAACACCTTTTTCTCCACCAAGACTCTCTCCGCTTAGTTTTAACAATATTCTATTATACTTCATTTTTTTGTAATTATTGTAAAACAAAAGTAACCAAAGATTATGAAAATTGCAACTAAGAATGTATCTTTGTAAACCCATTGGCGATGCTGTGGGCCAATCCAGATAAAAATAAACTTAAAATAACTAAATCGATATGGCAAATATCTTTAAATCTTCAATTGGTAAGAAGCTTATTATGAGTATAAGCGGTTTATTCCTTATCCTTTTTATGGGCGTTCACGCTTTTGTTAACGGTTTGTCACTAATAAGTGATGAGGCATTCAACGCTGGTTGCGACTTTATGGCTCTACCTATTGTTTCAGTTATGGTACCAGTTTTAGCTGCTGGTTTCATCTTCCATATTGTTTATGCATTCGTGCTTAACTATATGAACTACAAAGCTCGTGGAACACAAAGATATGCTGTAGCAAACAAAGCTAAAACAGATGATTGGGCATCTAAAAACATGCTTGTTCTTGGTATTATTGTTCTTGGTGTTATGGCTTTCCACTTAACACATTTCTGGGCAAAAATGCAATTACCTATGTTCTTGGGTGAGCATCATGAGACTGACGGAGCAATGCTATTGCACGTAACATTCAAACCTCTTTGGGTTGTAATACTTTACGTTGTATGGTTTGTAGCTCTTTGGTTGCATATGAACCATGGTTTCTGGAGTGCAATTCACACACTAGGTCTAAACAACGAGATTTGGATGAACCGTTGGAAAGTTCTAGGTATTGTTATTTCAAGCATTCTTGTTTTAGTATTCATTGCAGTTGCTGTTAAAGCTCACATTGTAGCTAACTGCGCTTGCTGCTAAGCTAATCAAACAAATAAATCCCTTATTATTCCGTCCGACACAAACAATTTGTTGGACGGAATTTTTATTGTGTCCCCCTCCATTATAAGGTTTCCCCTCTTTATATGCTCGGTAATGTCAGACTCTATAATGGCTCTAAAACCAGGATTCAGAGTTGACAGGTTTACCCCTTCCAATGTTCTTAGTCCAAGCATTACCGATTCATTAAAGATATCTTGTGGAGTAAGGCACTCAATCTCTGAAACCTTAATGGTGTTATCCTTGTCTAAATAATGCTTACAATACTTCACCACAGATGAAGTGTTCCAGAAACGTTCGGTTCCATTATATGAATGTGCAGCCGGGCCTAATCCCAGATATGGCTCCTTAATCCAGTATGAGCTGTTATGAACAGATCTTTGCAAAGAGGCATTGCTCTCCTTTAATGCAAAATTAGAGATTTCATATTGCACATATCCAGCATTGGAAAGCTCCTGTTGAAGGATGGCATATTGTTGCGCACAAATCAAATCATCCAAAGGCTCATACAGATTTTTATTGTATTGTGCACTTAAAGCACTGCCTGGTTCTATGCTTAACTGATATGAAGAGATGTGATTTGGTTTTAAATCTATTATCTTACTCAAATTATATTCCCACAACGGGGTTGTAAGCAGGCTGAACCCAAAAATAAGATCAAGACTAATGTTGGCAAAGCCAGCTTTTCTAAGGATATAATAAGCCTCTATAGCCTCATGGCTCCTATGTCTGCGGTTCATCCACAGCAGGTGCTCATCTATAAAAGACTGGACACCCATACTTATTCTATTGAACCCAATTTCTTTTAATCCTTTGGCATATTCAAATGTTATGTCATTTGGATTAACCTCTATTGTTGCCTCTTGCGGAGCAAACCCAAACTCCTTTAGAATTGTATCAAATATTTCCTTTACAGCATCAATAGATAAAACAGAAGGAGTTCCCCCTCCAAAATATATTGTAGTTGGGGAAACTCCTAATCTTTTGAAATATTCCTTTCTGCCCGCTATCTCTTCTTTAATAGCTGCCACATACTGCTCTCTATATCTTTTCCCTTTTACAGAATAAAAGTTACAGTAAGAACAGAAACTGTTGCAGAACGGAATATGTATATATATTCCTGCCACTATTATTTAAGCAACAAATCTGTCTCTGCCAATTTACCATCCTGAGTATACATCTCAATGCTGTAAACTCC
>JAFYMJ010000066.1 GCA_017556665.1 Bacteroidales bacterium | reverse complement strand
TGACTCAATAAGGAGTGTACTGACTACTGTGAAGTTCAGTTTATATGGCTCCTTACTAAAAGGGTCTTCATAAATTTCTGCTACTTCAAACCAGCAATCAGCATTTTCATGAAGTTCTTCATATGCAACCTTTATTGTGCGTCTGAAAAGATCATTGTATGATGGATACTTACTTTGCAGTCCAAGCCATTTTCTGAACCTGTCAAGTCGGATTGAAAAACCACCTTTCATTTTCCATGCAGAGATTAACGAGTATATTCTTATGGTGTATTTGCTCTGTGAGCGAAACGCAATCTGCTTCATATACTTGCTGAATCCACAATTAATTTCCAAGAACAGTTTCACGATATCTTTGTCAATATCTATTGTGAAAAATTTTGAATAGGCATTCTCTCGTACATACGGTGTCATAAGCCCTTTTATAGTCCAGCAGTCATCTCCTGAGATTGGATCCTTTGAGTCCAGTTCTACAGCAATGGTTGCAAGTTCACGAAGCATAGATTTCACTTCCCGGTATTGGTACGGTTTAACACCAAGGTCAGCGTACTTGATCATTAGAGTAAGCTTACCTTGATTCTGCAGTTCAGGAAATAATGACAGCTGCTCAAAGCGGCGTCCTTTCAGCACTTCTTCCATAATACCCTGGATCTTCTCTACAACGCAGATCAGTGTCCTTAGTTGGATGACAGAATAGTCCATATGCATAAGAGTTATGTAATTGGACTGCTTAAGCCAGATTGGATTACTTGGCAGTTGTATCCTATTGTCTGTTTTTGGCAATGATGTACGTTTCATTTGAATCTTGCCATCAACTATTTCCTTTTTAGATCTCATCTGTGCCCAATAAATCGTTAAGTATTCCTGTTATACATGAATATAGTTGCCAATAACTTTTGCTCCCTTCATAAATTGTAGAAGCATGATAATGACGGTCAAATACATATCTGTAATTACACAATAGCATTTCAAGAACAACCACATCTTTGCCAGTCAAAGATGTATTTGTGAATTCAATCTCAATCACTTTTGATACTATATCCTGTTTTGTTACCATAATTTTCCATTTATATTTTAACTCCCATATTGTGTCTTATGCAAAGGTCATTTGGAACAGTTACATAATCTATCTCTTGTGATATGCTTTGGCTTAAGTCAACACCCAGCTTGTTACACATGAAACGTGATATGTTTTTTGAGTCAGTCAAACAGTTGAAAATATAGTGAGGATCCTGTTTCATATTGTCAATCCAACATTTCAGGTAAGCAATATTATTTGCTTGCGGTTTTTGCTCAATACCCATAGCCAATCCTGTCAGACCTGCTGACAGTTCTGCTACTAGTTCCTCATGACCGTATGGATCTACACCCTCAGCAGCTTTAACAGACCTGCCAACAGCATCAGGATGCTTTGTTGAATGGGCCATCTCATGAAGTGCAGTACTATAGAACTGAGCCATCTCCTTAAACTGCTCCCTTAGAGGAAGCACTATATGATGCTCTCTAGGGGAGTAATATGCCTGGTTAGATTCACGTTCATGTATCTTGCATATCCATGTTTGATTGCCAATACACTTATCCAATAATTCGTTTCCCTTCCCGATAACCTTATTATGAGAAGTACTTGAGTACTTGGATATAATCTTTTTGTACACTTGGGGATTTACTTCCTGTAGGTTGGTCTGCGATAGATTGAATACAGTATATGAAGACAGCTTTACTCTGCGGGTGCAATCTTGTTGCTCCTGCTTTGATAGTTTCTGATAATCCTCTTCTGAGAGATATTTTTTG
>JAFYMJ010000065.1 GCA_017556665.1 Bacteroidales bacterium | reverse complement strand
TCTCAATCAACAAATGGGCATCCGATGAGAGGCCCAGGGAAAAATTCATAGAGAAAGGGGCTGCTGCGTTAAGCAATGCCGAACTTCTGGCAATTCTTATAGGGAGTGGAACAGCAGAAAACAATGCTATTGAGATTGGCCGCAACATTCTGTTGGAATGTAACAACAATCTTAATAACCTATGTATGCTATCCTACGACAATTTAAGGAAACACAAAGGGATAGGGCCAGGCAAAGCACTCTCTATAATGAGCGCCTTTGAACTCTCCAAAAGAATGCTGTTACAGGAGGCATCCAACAAGATAGGTATATACTCATCCCAAAAAGCCTCAAAACTCATTATGCCAATTCTACAGAACCTCAATCACGAGGAGGTGTGGGTAATGTTTCTTGATGTAGCCAACAACCTTATATCAAGAGAAAGGGTTTCAATTGGTGGAATAAGCGCATCTGTTGTTGATGTAAGGATTATCCTAAAAAAAGCAATGGAAAAACTGTGCAGCAAAATTATTGTTGCCCACAATCACCCAAGCCACACCCCCAGACCTGGAGAAAATGACATAATGTTCACAAAGAAACTCAAAGATGCCGCACAGCTATGCGATATAAATCTTGTAGATCACATTATAATAGCCGGCAGCAAATATTTTAGCTTTGCCGATGACGGAATCCTGTAATTTAATTTGGAAACCCCAATACAAATAAATACATTTGTTTTGTTGCAATATATAATTTAACGGAGCTATTATGAAAATTATAAATCTTGGCGAGGATAACTCTATCCTTAATTTATTTGTATCTCAATTAAGAGACAAAGACATTCAGAAAGACAGTATGCGATTCAGAAGAAATTTGGAACGTATAGGAGAAATATTTGCATATGAGATAAGCAAAACTCTTAACTACTCAATAAAAGAGGTAACAACTCCACTTGGAATTGCAAATTGTTCTGTACCAACCAACAAACTTGTATTGTCTACAATCCTAAGAGCCGGACTACCTCTTCATAATGGATTCCTTAATTACTTTGACAATGCACAGAATGCATTTGTTGCAGCATATAGGAAATATGGCAAAGACAATAAATTTACCATTCAGATTGAGTATGTAAGCTCTCCTAAACTTGATGGTAAAACACTTGTAATTGCAGACCCAATGCTGGCAACAGGTTCTTCACTGGTGTTGGCATACGAGAAATTATGCACATTGGGCGAACCTGAACACACCCATATTGTTTGCCCTATTGCAAGCAAAGACAGTCTGGCATACTTGTCCAAACATCTGCCTCATAAAAAGGTAACCCTTTGGGTAGCCGCTGTTGATGAGGAACTTACTAATAAATCATACATAGTTCCAGGAATAGGAGACGCTGGAGATTTGGCATTTGGAGAAAAACTATAGTTTTCCTCCCCACCATTTGACCCTTATTTTATATACCCACTCAAGAAGAGGCGTTATATAACGCTCAATCTTTTCTGGGTATATATCTTTTATGTTTATAAGGATACCTGTCTCCTCTACCTCTCCAAAGCTATGGTTTATAGCTGTTCCAAATACTTTCATAGAGGGGGAAAGGTTCATATATGAATTGATAAGAGGAGGAATATGCTCCCCATTATTCTTTATCTCCCTTTGTAATACCCTGTACGCATCCTTATATTCCAGATCTTTAAACAATTCATAGAAATATGGGTTGTCTATATCGCATACAAGAGGCTTGATTGGAGTAACCAACTGTTGTGCATCATCAAAATACTTTCTTAAAAAGTGAAGCAACAAGTTTCTGGCCCTTGTATTATATGATGT
>JAFYMJ010000064.1 GCA_017556665.1 Bacteroidales bacterium | reverse complement strand
GCATATGCAGAAGATGAAGTGCCTATTGGGGCTGTTATAGAATGTGGAGGCAGGATTATTGCAAGGGCATACAATTATACAGAGCGTTTGAACGATGCAACCGCTCATGCAGAGATGCAGGCAATAACAATGGCAACCTCTTTTCTGGGTGGAAAATATTTGGACAAATGCACAATATATGTAACGGTGGAGCCGTGTCCAATGTGTGCTGCGGCACTTGCCTGGTCACAAATTAAGAGGATTGTTTATGGTGCTCCCGACGAAAAACGGGGTTATTCAAAATTTACCCCAAGTCTGCTGCACCCAAAGACAGAGGTTACAAGTGGAGTGCTGCAGCAAGAGTGCTCTGCTATTGTTAAGGAGTTTTTTAAAAGCAAACGGGGGTAGATTATACAGTTTATAGATGGAAACATTATTGGGCTTAGGATATGTAGGATTGTTCATTGGCTGTTTTCTGGCGGCCACTGTAATCCCATTCAGTGCAGAGATCCTTCTTATAGGTGCTTTGCTTGCCGGCTGTTCTCCTTTGGAAACATTTATAGTAGCTACAGTAGGCAACAGTTTGGGGAGTCTTACATCGTATGCCTTAGGTTATATGGGCAAGTGGGAGTGGATAGAGAAATATGGAGGAGTAAAGAGGGAGACTCTGGAGAAGCAAAAGAGTAAAATTGACAAATATGGCCCGCTGCTTGCGTTTTTATGCTGGCTCCCTTTTATAGGGGATGTGTTTGCCATTGGACTTGGCTTTTATAGATTGAATTTTTACAAATGCCTTTTATTTATAGTTTTGGGTAAAGCTGCAAGGTTTGGGGTATGGACAGTTTTATATGTAATTTATGGTCAGACATTCATAGATTTTGTTTCTAAATACATGTAAAAAGCCATATTTTATTAAAAAATTCTTCTTTTTTTTGGAGATTAAAAAATTGTTCATATATTTGCACCCACAAAACTGAGATATGGTGTAACGGTAGCACTACAGATTTTGGTTCTGTCTGTCAAGGTTCGAATCCTTGTATCTCAACAACCCACAGCTTTAAGTTGTGGGTTTTTTGTTTTTGTATATCATTGAATTGGATAAGTATGCTTAAATTTTGCAGAATATTTTTATGTGCGGTTGTGGCTGTTTCTTTTATTGCCTGCAACACTAATAGCGAACAGAAAAGTGAGCCATTCAAGTTTATCCAGGCTCCCCAGTTTTTAAAGGGAGCTGAGGCTACAAATTACATGGCAAGGAATTTCTGGAAAAACTATACAACAAATGTAGACTCTATCTCTTTGGATAATGCATCACTTGTATTTGTAAGACTATTGTTGTCGGCAGAGGAAAAATATCTTAATAAGGCTCTGGAGAATGCTTTTGCAGTTGCAGATTCTGTTGCCCTAAAGGGGGACAAGAGACTTGTGCTTAAGCTTGTTTCAGATGCAGAGAAGTTTTTCTATCATCCCAACTCTCCATATCTTAATGAGGAGATATATCTGGAGTTTCTTAAGAATTATCTTAATGCAAAAGGGGTGAGTGATTTAGATAAAATGGCCTATCAGTATCAGTATAATTTGTGCAGCCTGAACAGAGTTGGAACAGTTGCATCTGATTTTGAATACAAAGCATTGGAAAAGGGTGGCGAGTATAAAATTGCAAGAATGCACTCAATAAAGGGGGAGTATACTCTTCTTTTCTTTAATAATCCAGACTGCCCAGCCTGTGAAGAGATAAAGAACAAGCTAAAGGAGAGTATTGTTATGCCTTTGGTTAAGAAAGGGAAAGTAAAAGTTCTGGCAATGTATATAGATCAAGAGCTGGATGTCTGGCAAAACAGAAGGGATACATATCCTAAAGAGTGGATTTATGCCCATGACCCTCACCAGGTACTTAATGAAAATGAACTTTATGGATTAAGGGCAATTCCAAGTCTGTATCTGCTGGACAAAGAAAAACGGGTGATCTTAAAAGATGCACCCGTAGAAATTGTAATTGAGTATTTAAATACTATTTAATCTCCATTATAGCCTCGGAGATATTAATCATAAAGTCTCCTACATGCTCACACTCGTTAATTAAATCTATGTAATACACACCAGTAAGGTAGTTGTATACATTGTTCTCAAGATTTAACAAGTGCTCCTCTTTAAGGTTATTTCTATGCTCATTAATGCTCTCTTCTGCATCTTGTGCATTGGAAATATTGTTCAATTTGGTATATCCCAATTTCAGGTTCTCTGTCATTACATTGAAACCATTGTCAAGCAGATCAAACATATGGTTAAGTTTCTTAATCATATGTTCATCAAACTTAAGATTGTGGATATTCTTGCGTTGAAGAATGCGGGCAACATTAAAACCAGAATCTCCAATACTTTCAAGCTCACTGATAATTTTATACATAGCTTGAATTCTTCTGCCAGACTCCTCGCTGATTACACCTTCTGAAACCTGGTTAAGGAAGTTTGCAATCTCAATCTCAATTCTGTCTGTAACTTGCTCATAATGCTCCAGTTTTTTGTATAATTCATCAAATTTCTCTGGTGAATCTGTATTAAGGGCTTCACGGGCGTATGTGTATTGTCTTTGGCAGATTCCTGCGTAATGGATAATCTCATTTTTAGCCTGGTCTAAAGAGATTTCGGCTGTACTCAAAGCACCACCTTGAATGAATTGCAGTCTGAATACCTCTCCACTCTCTTTCTGTGGGATAGCTTTGGTAACCAGTTTTACAATTTGGTTTGTGAACCATACCAATATTAGTGTATTGATTACATTGAACAATGTATGAACCATTGAGATACCATAAAGTATTGAGGTTCCCGATGCACCTGCTTCAAGAGGATTGTCGCAACCAATAGCTACAATTATTTTTGAAACAAGAATAAGGAATGGTTTATAAAGAATTATTGCCCAAAGTACACCAAACAGGTTGAATACAGAGTGACCCAATGCTGCTCTTCTTGCAGATACATTGGCTACCGATGCTGCAATGTTTGCTGTAATTGTAGTTCCAATATTCTCACCCAATACCATTGCTGCACCCATTTCAAATGGAATCCATCCATTGTTACACATTACAAGGGTAAGAGCCATGGTTGCACTTGACGATTGAAGTACAATGGTAAGAATGGTACCAATAAGGGTAAATATAAGTACTGATCCAATTCCATAACTTGTCCAGTTTTTAAGGAACTCCAAAACCTCTGGAGAGTTCTGTAGATCTGGAACAGAATTTTTAAGGAATGTAAGACCAAGAAACAAAAGGGCAAATCCAATCAATAACTCTCCCCAAGATTTCTTTTTCTTGGATTTGAACATCATTAAAGCAAATCCAAAACCAATAACAGGAATTGCTATAACAGAGATGTCAGCTTTAAAACCAAGCAGCGAGATAAGCCATGCGGTACAGGTTGTACCTATATTTGCTCCCATTATTACACCAATGGATTGTGTCAGTGAAAGCAAACCGGCATTTACAAAACTCACAACCATAACGGTTGTTGCACTTGATGATTGGATAATTGCTGTAATAAGGAATCCTGTAAAAATTCTCTTGAATGAATTTGATGTCATTGCGGCCAAGAAAGACCTCAATTTTTCTCCAGCAACTTTTTGAAGGGCCTCACTCATAAGTGTCATTCCATAAAGGAATAAACCAAGGGAGCCTAAAAGTGTTAAGATAGCACCTATTGTGTTCATATTAGATTTTTAAAAGTTACGCAAATATACTCCAAAATTTTTACAAATAATGAAACGTCATAAAAATTAGTATCTTCGCAACATATATTTAACAGGTAATGTCAAATGAGCAGATTGTTTAAACTGAAAGTAGCTATTTTCCTTTGTGGAGTTTTGTTGTGCAATTCCCTTTACGGCCAATTTCTTGAGGGGGTAGGAGACAGGGCAAGTGTCAAATGGAAGCAGATGAGTGGCCCAACATATAAGGTGATTTATCCAAAAGGGGAAGACTCTTTGGCATTGAAATATTTATGGTTGCTTGAACAGAACAGAGAGGCAACAATGCTGGGGCTGGGCCTTGAAAAAAGTGCAAAGGTTCCCGTTGTACTCCATAACAGAACAGCTAATAGTAATGGTCTGGTAACCTGGGCACCTAAAAGAATGGAGCTGTATACCATGCCTCCAACAGATACATATTCTCATATTTGGGAGGAGCAACTTGCAATTCATGAGGCAAGACACGTTGGCCAAATGACCTATTTTACCAAAGGAATATTTAATGTGCTTCAATATTTTATTGGTGAACAATCTCAGGGACTTGGTGCAGGTGTTTATGGAAGCGAGTGGAATATGGAAGGTGATGCAGTTGTTGCAGAGACTGAACTTACAAATTCGGGAAGAGGTAGAGAGGCAGATTTTCTGGAGTATCACAGGTTAAGTATTCTGCAAGGAGATTTAAGAAGACCTCAAGACTGGAAGTTCGGTTCATACAAACATTATTCCTCATCTTTGTATCAGTTTGGATATCTTATAAATAGTGCAATTAGATACAATATTGACGACTATGCGATATCGGGAAAAATATTTGACAAAACTGTAAAAAAATTCTACACTCCTGTTGTAAAAAAAGTTGTCTATAAATCACTAACCAGAAAGAGCTATCAGGAGCAGTTTAAAACAGCTCAAAGTTTAATGGATTCCATCTGGAGAGAGGATCTTACCCATAGAGGTAACTTTACAGAACCAGAGCAACTGTTGAATAAAACAACAGATTATTATGTTAAATACGAGTCCCCTGTAGTTCTTTCGGCAGACTCTGTTCTATATGTAAAGAGTTCGTATGAAAATTCATCTGAGCTGGTGTTGGTAACCGGAGGTAAGGAGAAAGTTTTAAAGCCATTTACTACCCAAATTACCCGTTTGATAAAAAAAGGCGATAAGGTTTTCTTTACAGAGAGGGTTATGCACCACAGATGGGCTGCGGATGTGTACAGTAATCTTTATTCGCTTGATTTGAATAACCTAAAGATATCCAAGGTTACAAAGAACCATTGGTACTATTATCCAAGTGTATCAGACAACACCAATAATATTTTGTTGATTGAATATTTGCAAAATTCAAGTAGCAGACTTATAGTTCTGGATCCGGACAAGGGGTCTAAGTCTTCTGAAAATATTGTGTCTGTGCTATCCAGTCCAAATAATTCTCAAATTACATCGGCAGTATGGCAGGGTGATAATATATATGTAACAGCCTTGTCTCCAATGGGTTTGGCAATGTATAGAGCAAATTATTCCTTTGAAACCAATACATTGCAGAGTGATTGGGAAATGGTAATCAATCCTCAAACAGCAAAGATTTCAGATTTGATGGATGGTGGGGATTACATCTATTTCTTGTCTGATATGGATGGACTTAACAATGTCTACAAATTGCAGAATGGTAAGCTTGAGCGTATTACAAATGAGAAATTTGGAGCACATTCACCTTATGTTCATAACGGATATATATATTATAGTGCTGCTCAAAGTGATGGTAACTATCCTGTTAAGGCTCAGATTTGTAGTGCTTCTGAGTATAACAGCAAAAGAGATGTGACCCTTAAAGACGGTAACCTCGAAAACAGATATGTCTATCCAATAGCTGAAAAATTGACATCTCAGGCAAAAGAGGCATTGGCTGCTAGGGGGCTTCTTAGAGACGGCAATGACAAATCAAATTTCCAGAGTGCAAGTATTGTAAAGTTCAAGAAGTCTAAGGAGGAATTTGCAAAAGAGGTAAAGAGCACCAGATACAGCAGAGTGGGGCATCTGTTTAAAATTCATTCATGGGCACCAGTATATTACGATGTAGATAACATTATGGCTGCCAATTTTGATAAGATAGATGAGATTGCAACTTTAGGAGCTGTTTTATATTCTCAGAATACATTGGGCAATGCAATTGCCAAGTTTGGCTATTCTTACCACAATAACAGGCATGCAGGCCACTTTAAGTTTGTATACACAGGACTCTATCCAGTCTTTGAGATAAATACAGATATAAATGCAAATGGCCAGAAAAGATATTTATATAAGAATGGCGGTAAACTGGCAATTCAAAATACAGGAAATGTAGATGTAAACCTTGATGTAACAGCGTACATACCATTTACATTCAATTCTCACGGTTTGTACAGAGGTATAACACCTCAAATAAACTGGGAATTTACAAATAACTATTTTACCAATGAAACATATAGTACCAGATCATACAATCAGGAGCTTACATTTGCTATACAAGGTTATTTGATGAGACCGACTGCACATTCGGCAATATATCCAAAGTGGGGTATAGGATTGTATGCAGGGACATCAATGACACCAAAAGGGGGAGACTTTAAAGGTAATACAGCTGCATTATATGCGTACGGATATGTTCCTGGCCTGTTCTCAAAGCATGGAATAAAACTTACAATGGGATACCAGAGACAGTGGTCAAAGCTATTTTATATGTCAAATCTTATATCGGGACCAAGAGGGTATAAGGAATCAATATATGCAGACAAGTTGCTTACAGCATCTGTAGATTATGCCTTGCCAATCTATGCAGGTAATCTGTATATCCCATCTCTCCTTTTTGTAAAGAGATTCCAGCTGAATCCGTTCTTTGATTTTGCAAATGCTACATATATATATAATACTGCAGCCAAGGGGCTCTCATTCCAGCACTATTCGTTTGGAGCAACCTTAAAGGTTGATTGTCATATTTTAGGATTTGGTGCCCCTATATCTGTTGGTGTGAGGTATGCAAGAAACTATACAGAGGATCTGTTTGTTTCAGAATTCAAGAAGAACTCTGTTAACCTTGTATTGTCTGTAGAGTTGTAGCAATTAAAGGATATTCAGGTTTTGGAGTATTATGTTGGCAATTTTTTTGCCAACAACCATCTCTATCTCTTCAATAGGGGCCTCTTTTATTCTCTTTACACTCTTAAAGTGCTTAAGAAGTTTTTGGGCGGAAACCTCTCCTATACCCTCCAATTCCAGTAATTTTGAGGTTATCTGGTTTTTGGTGCGTTTGCTGCGGTGGTGAGTTATTCCAAATCTGTGGGCCTCATCCCTAAGGTGCATCAGAAGTTTTAAGGCTGGAGAATTCTTGTCCAGATAGAATGGGGTGCTGTCTGTGGTGGTAAAGATTTCTTCCATCCTTTCTGCTATACTGATTAACTTAATTCTATTATTTAAATTAAGTGATGTAAGAGCTTGATATGCAAAATTTAATTGGCCTTTACCTCCATCAATTAATATAAGTTGTGGGAGTTCTTGTGCCTCATCCAGCATGCGGGAATATCTACGGAAGACAATCTCATACATAGAGGCGTAATCATTTGCTCCAACAACTGTTTTTATGTTAAAGTGGCGATAATCTTTTTTGCTTGGTTTGCCGTTTTTAAATACAACACATGCTGCAACGGGATTTGTTCCCTGAGTGTTGGAGTTGTCAAAACACTCTATGTGTATTGGAAGAGATTCCATTTGCAGGAAGTTCTTAAGGGCAACAATGGCCCTGTTTTGTGTCTCCTCTGGGTTCTTTATCTCTTCTTGTTTCATTCTGTTGAACCTGTGGGCATTGGCATTTTTCGTGCTCAGCTCAAGCAAGTTAAGCTTGTCGCCCCTTAGTGGTATGTGTATGTTTTTGTTTGACAGAAAGTTGTCGGGAAGATAAGGGACAAGGATCTCTTCTACCTTATGGGTAGGGTCCTGTGCATCTAAAAGAGAGTATATCTCCTGCATGAACCTGGTTAGGACACTCTCTTTTTCCTCTTCTATATTAAGTTTAAAATGTTGGTTTATACTTTGTACTATACACCCTTGGTTAAGCCTCATAAAGTTGCCAAAGGCATTGTTGCCGTCAAATACCAAAGAAAATACATCGGTATTGTTAATGCTTGGATGTACAATAAGCGATTTGCTGTAGTGATTGTTAAGAATATCAATTTTCTCTTTGTATTCTTGTGCCAGCTCAAATTCCAATCTTTTGGAGTGAGTGAGCATTTTAAGTTTATAATCTTTTATAAGCGAGTATGTATTGCCTTTAAGAATCTCTTTTATGCTCTCTATCTGTGCATTATATTCCTCCAGCGTAATTTTTCCTATGCAAGGGGCATAACACTTTCTTATATGCATATTCAGACACGGTTTAAATTTGCCTGAGTTTATGGCAGATTCGCTTAGTGCCAGTTTGCAGTTGCGGATTTTGTACAAAGAGTTTATCAAATCCAGCAGATGGTGTGCGTGCTGGACTGAACTGTATGGACCAAAATACAACGATCCGTCTTTAACAAATTTTCTGGTAAGAAAGATTTTTGGAAAGGGCTCTTTTTTAATGCATATCCAGGGGTAACTTTTTCCATCCTTAAGCAATATGTTGTATTTGGGCTGGAATTGTTTAATTAAGTTGTTTTCCAGTAGAAGGGCATCCTGTTCGCTCTCTACAACGGTATGCAGCACATCTGCAATCTTTGAGACAAGCACTCTGGTTTTGGTTGTAAGCCTGTCTGGAGAAACAAAATATTGGGAAACCCTTTTTTTAAGGTTTTTAGCTTTACCAATGTATATTACATTTCCCGACGAGTCCAGAAATCTGTAGACGCCAGGGTTATTTGGAAGAATTGCAATTTTATTCTTTATATCCATTTTTTTAGTATATTTGTGTATACATTGGTGTAATCTTCAGCAATTTATATTCTTTTTTGGAAATGGACAAAAAATTAGTGAGCAAATCGCAAATAAAGAGGGCTTTTAATGTTAGGGGAGCCTTTGGCAATGCAGTTGCGAGTGCAACTATGTCTGTTGCGGGATTAAATAGGCTTAATAGGTTATACAAGCATGTAAGCGAGTATCAGGGGATAGATTTTGCAGACCATCTGCTTGAGCAGCTTAATGTAAAGTGTGATATTGTTCCAGAGGAGTTTGAAAACCTTCCAAAAGAGGGACCGTTCATAATAGTTTCAAACCACCCCTTTGGAGGTTTGGACGGCATTATAATGCTCCATTTGTTTGGGAGATTAAGACCAGATCTTAAAATACTTACCAATTTTATCCTTTCGCATATTCCAAACCTTAAAGACTCATTTTTCCCGGTTAATCCATTCACCGACAATAAAGGACTTAAAAGTAGTCTTAAGGGGATAAGAATGGCTACAGAACATCTTATGAATGGGGGTGTTTTGGGTTTGTTCCCTGCAGGAGAGGTCTCTTCTAATGCAAATAAAGAGAGAGTTGTAAAAGATATTGAGTGGCAACCATCAATAATAAAACTTATAAAGAAGGCTGGAGTGCCTGTAGTGCCAATATATTTTGATGGAGGCAATTCAAAGTATTTCCATTTTTTGGGTAGGATTAACAAATATCTTAGGACATTAAGATTGCCTGGTGAACTTTCAAACAAGAAAGACAAAACTGTATCTATACGTATTGGACGCCCTATAACTGTTCTTGAAATAGAGGAGTTTGTTACACTGAAAGATTTGGGCAACCATTTGTGGAACAGAACATATGCATTGGAGGCAAATGTAAGGAGCCAAAATCAGGAGAGTGTTGGGACAATTGGGCAGGAGAAGATAGCATCTCCTATAGATAAAGATATTCTGGTTAAAGAGGTAGAATCAAGAGCAGAAGACCTTTTGTTTGAAGTAAAGGACTATTCGTGCTATCTGTTCAATGCCCAAAATATACCAAACCTTATTAAGGAATTGGGTGTAAGAAGAGAAGAAGCCTTCAGGAGTATTGGTGAGGGGTCCAATAAAGAGATTGATACAGATGAGTATGATCCATACTATAAGCATCTTGTGCTTTGGAATAAAAAAGATAATGCTGTAATTGGAGCTTACAGATTGGGATTTGGGGATGAGATACTTTTTAAGTATGGACTTGAAGGTTTTTACAGCAACACTTTGTTCAGATACAGGCCAGAGTTTAAGACATACCTTAAAAGGGCTATTGAATTGGGACGTTCTTTTGTCTCAAATGAGTATCAGAAAGACCCATTGGCTTTAATGCTCCTTATAAAGGGTCTTATGTATACAGTCATAAAGAACCCTCAGGTAAGGTTCCTTATAGGTCCTGTAAGTATAAGTGCGTCGTATCCTATATTTTATAGAAGTTTAATGATACATTATCTTAAACTCAGACATAGCCGTTCAGCCATTGCAAAATGGGTAAATCCAAAATTCAGGTTTGTTCCAGATTTCTATAGGGTAGATGTAGATTCACTTTTAAAAGGGAAACTGGATTCAGTTGAGAAATTTGACAGATTCATGTTCAGATTGAGCAACAACAGATTCAGACTTCCAACATTGTTGAAAAAATATATAAAGATAAATTCACGCATAATAGCATATAATATAGATCCGGACTTCAATAATTGTGTAGATGGTCTAATTATGCTGGATGTGTATGAGGTCCCTAAGCAGGAGATAGATTCCCTTTCTAAGGAGATGGCAGATAAAACAGCTGTGTACAAGCGGTTTGGCATTATAGAAGAGGAAGTTTAACCCAGACTACGGTACAGGGTCATATCCGCTTCCACCCCATGGATGACATCTTAGAATTCTTTTTACAGCAAGGTATGTCCCTTTTATAGGACCATGCTTTTGCAGAGCTTCAATTGCATACGATGAGCAGGTAGGGGTAAAGCGACAAGTAGGTGGCTTTAGTGGTGATATGCAAATCTGGTAGAATTTTACAAGGACAACTAAAGGAAAAGAGAGAATCTTCTTGATTGTTTTTTTAGCACTGATGTTCATTGGACAGTGTTTTTAGAATATCCTTCATTTTTCGTTCAATATTGTCGTATTCAAGAATTTCTTTGGCAATATAGACAAAAAGGATGTTTATCTTTCCATTCTCCGGAACAGGCAGAATATGTTTGTTGAGCCTGTAACTCTCTCTTATTCTTCTCTTTAACAGATTTCTCTTAACAGCTCTTTTAAAGTTTCTTTTTGGAACAGAAACTACAATGCTGTTTACATTCTCCTCGGCCGACAATTCTTTTGACATAGTGTTCTCTTGAATATTTGTCGGCTGAAGGATAGAAATAACTTTAAAGGGGAAACAATAAAATGATTTCCCCTTTTTAACTAAATTTTCTATTTCTTTAAGAGAACAAAGTCTCTCTTTTTTAGTAAAATTATTTCTCATCAAAGTAAAGTTGCAAAGCTTTTGCAATTGATGGAGCCTGTGGTGTTGGAGCATTTATGATAGCTTCCAGTCCGGCTTCATTAACTGCCTTTGCGGTTGCTGGACCAAATGTAGCAATTTTAAGGTTATCTTGTTTGAATTCAGGGAAATTTTCCAACAAAGACTTGATATCAGAAGGGCTGTAAAATACTACCATCTGGTATTTTGAAAAGTCTATTTCGTTAAGATTGCTGTAGATGGTTTTAATGAATGCAGCACTGTCATGTTTGTATTTTGTCTGGCCAAACAACTTGGTAATGTCAGCACCACCGCCATTGTCTGCTGTGGCAATAAGGAATTTCTCCTCTTTATGTTTTGAGCCTATCAGTTCAATGATAGATTGTAGGGAACCGTTTCCAAAAAATATTTTTCTTTTTCTGTAAACAATGTGCTTTTGAAGATATACAGCAGTTGCTTCTGAGTTACAGAAGTATTTCATTGTTTCAGGAACCGTAATTCTCAACTCCTCGCAAAGTTTGAAAAATGCATCAATTGTAGTTTTTGCAGTAAAAACTATAGCTGTATAGTCAAGAATATTAATTTTTTGCAGTCTGAATTCCTTCGCCGATAAAGGCTCAACTTTAAAGAATGGAAAGAAATCTATATTAACGCCATACTTAGAAATGATCTCCGAGTATGGAGAGTTGTTTTGTGGAGCTGGTTGTGAAATTAAAACGTTGTCAATCTTCATCTTACGCGTAAATTATATCCCAAATTACCACTAACGGTAAAATTTCGAGGGTGCAAAGATATAAAATATAGAAAAAATGAGAAAATCCATTTGAAAGAAAAATTTTATATCCGTTTACGTAAAATGCAAATAATGAAATGAATGTACTCACAAAAGAGTAGGTTATAAGGGTTGCTGGAGAGATTGATTCAATGGCTCTATAAACAATAAAACCGCAAATAAGGGCCGTGTAGTTTATAATTGCAAAGGAAATTGATATTTTGAATACTGTGGAGAAAGTGTTGGTTTTATTGACCCAGTCAAGGATACTGCATAGTACTTTTTTTATTAGAAAGTACCCAAAAATTGCTGCACAGCATATAGAAAATATAACAAAAGTAGTATATGAGCTCCCTTTAATGCTCCAGGTTTGGGTAATATTGCCTATCATAAACGCTACGCACAAAGTAAGGAAGTAGAATAAAGTATCCCTACATATCTGGGTATTGTTCTGTAAATCAATATCTAATAACTTTTTTGTGTTGTAGAATGATGAGAATACAAAATAGAGTCCGTCAAAAATTCGCCTGTATGCTACTAAAAAGAATGCTATAATACCGCACAAGACAATCAGGTCTCCTACTTTTTCTCCTGTTGAATGGAAAAATATTTTTTCCTGCCCTACTACTTCATTAATGGCAATATAGCTTTTATCCCAAAGTTGGGATATGTTGGGAATATTGTTTAAAGTAGTGTCACTAACCATTTAGTTGCCCCTTTTAGCTCTGGTGTATCCAAGGTTGTTAAGGATGGTTACAATCTTGTCTCGCTGGTCTCCCTGAATAAGGATGGAACCATCCTTTACAGAGCCGCCAACTCCACATTTTGTTTTAAGGCTTTTTCCAAGGGACTCCAAATCGTCGGCTGAGCCAACAAAACCATTTACAACTGTAACTTGTTTTCCTGCACGTCCTTTCTTGTCCAGTGCAACAATCAGTTTCTGGTCTTTTGGATCCAGTGTCTGTACCTCTTCCTCTTCCTGAGTCTCAAATTTAAAATCTGGGTTGGTAGAATAAACCATCCCAAGTCTGCTTTTCCAATCGTTGTTAGCCATATTCTAGCACAATATTTGTTACAAAAATAGCATTAAAAAAGTAAAGTTGGTATATTTGCCTTTTAATATAATTGATAAGCACATAATTGCATATTTATGGAATTCAAAAATTTTAGCAGAATAAATAATATTGTAGCTGTTATAGTATTGTTTATTGCATCCTTTACTTACCTGGCTACCATTGAACCTACAGCAAGTTTCTGGGATTGTGGTGAGTTTATTGCATCTTCATACAAGTTGGAGGTTGGTCACCCGCCAGGAAACCCTGTTTTCCAGCTTATTGCAAGATTCTTTACTCTGTTTGGCGATAAAGAGAGTGCAGCTATGCTTGTAAACGCAATGAGTGCGTTGTGCTCTGCATTTACAATTTTCTTCTTGTATCTTACAATAGTACACTTGGGAAGAAGAATAGTGGAGAAGGGTAAAGGAATTATGGATATGGGTAACTCATTGGCAGTATTTGGTGCTGGTGCAGTTGGCTCATTGGCATATTGTTTCTCAGATACATTCTGGTTCTCTGCAGTTGAGGGTGAGGTTTATGCAATGTCATCACTGTTTACAGCTGTAGTATTCTGGGCAATGCTAAAATGGGAAGAGGAGGCAGAGAAACCTTATGCAAACAGATGGATTGTGTTAATAGCATTCTTGATGGGTATATCTATTGGCGTACACTTGCTGAATCTGCTTACAATTCCTGCATTGGTATTCATATACTACTTCAAGTTCTATAAAGTAACTCCAAAAAGGACAATTCAGGTATTGGCTCTCTCTGGTGTTATTTTGGCTGTAATATTATATGGTATAATACCTTATGTGCCAAAATTTGCCGCATATGCAGATCTTATTTTTACCAAGATTGGGCTTCCAATGAATTTTGGTGCATCTGTATTTGTACTGGGACTTATTGCTGCAGGATTCTGGGGTGTTTATTACACATACAAGAAAGTAAAACCGCTTCTTAATATCATTATTTTGTGTGCAACTCTAATTGTAGTTGGATACTCAACATTTGCAGTGGTGGTAATAAGATCAAGTGCGGGCACTCCAACAAACGAGTACCAGCCAGACAATCCGTTTACCCTTGTAAGATATATTGGTAGAGAGCAGTATGGCAGCAATCCGTTAATCTACGGACAAACATTTGCATCTACATATTCAGGTATAGAGACCAGTGAGTACTATACTGTACTTAACAATGAGTATGTAAAGGTACCTTCACCTGCTATCCCTGCATACGATTCCAATACAAAAATGTTGTTCCCTCGTATGTGGAGTGATGCAGACCCTTCATACATCCCATTCTATGAGATGTACACAGAGGGAAAAGGGAAAACAATCCCTGGAGGAGAGTACAAGCAACCTACTTTCTGGGCAAACCTTAAGTATTTCTTTGGGTATCAGCTTGATTTCATGTATTTGAGATACTTCATGTGGAACTTTGTGGGCCGACAAAATGACTTACAGGCATCTATTCCTGGAGAGTTGTTCAAAGGAAACTGGGAGAGTGGATTTGATTTTATAGATCAGGCAAGATTAGGCGACCAAACAGAGGGTCCTGAGCATATTGTAAACAGCAAGGCAAAGAATCATTACTATTTCTTGCCGCTTATATTGGGTCTGATAGGTCTGTTCTACCAATATGGTAAAGACAAACGCAACTGGTGGGTTACAATGTTGCTATTCTTTTTAACAGGAGTGGCAATTGTGGTATACCTTAACCAACCTCCTTTGCAGCCTCGTGAAAGGGATTATGCATATGCAGGATCGTTCTATGTATTTACAATATGGATTGGATTTGCAGTAATGTGGTTGTATGATATATGCAAGAAATATCTAAACCCTAAGAGTGCTGCTGTATTGGCATCTGTACTTTGCGTTATTGTTCCTTTCCAGATGGCAAGCGAGAACTGGGATGACCACGACAGAAGCAACAGATATACAGCCAGAGATATGGCGTACAATTTTGTGCAGTCTGTAGATGAGAATGCCATTCTTGTAACTCACGGTGACAACGATACTTTCCCATTGTGGTATATTCAAGAGGTAGAGGGGGTAAGGACAGATGTAAGAATTATGAATACATCGCTATTGGGAACAGATTGGTATATAGACCAGTTAAAATGCAGAATGTATGATTCTGCACCTGTTGACTTTACAATCCAGAGACATCAGTATTTGTATGGAACAAATGATTTTGTGCAAGTGCATGACAGATTTGGTGGTGGAGCTATCCTTGGCAAGCAGCTTATGGATATCTTTAGAAACCCTAAGATTACAATTCAGTTGAGTGACGGTAAACCACACAATTATATAGCTGCCCGCAACATTATAATTCCTGTTAACAAAGAGAATGTTGCAAAATATGGTATAGTGGCACCAGAGGATATGCATAAAGTTGCAGATACTGTAATCCTTTCTATCCCTGCAGCAAAGAACTCTATAACAAAAACAGAGCTTATGGTTCTGGATTTGTTGTGCAACTATAATTGGGACAGACCAATCTACTTTATGCAGAAGGGTGGTGACATTAACATTGGCATTAAGGATTATATGCAGTATGATGGAGTTGCCTACAAGTTTGTGCCAATTAAGAGCAAGACAGGTCATGGTCAGATTGAGCAGGTTGGTACAGAGGCATTGTACAACAGAATTATGAATGTTTTCAGATGGGACAGTTTTATGAGAGATGGGTATAATGTTGATTACCAGAATCTGCTTACATTCAATAACCTTCATTCACCAAGGGACTTTATGGTAAATTGTGCTAAAGCTTTATATGCTAAAGGTGATTCTGCAAGGGCTGTTGAGGTTTTGGACAAGATGCAGGTTGTAATGCCATCATCAAACTATCCTCTTAACAATACTACTTTATCTGCCCTTACAGAGAGAGCTATAATGGATGCCATTGCAATTTATCTTGCCACTGGCAATAAAGACAAGGCTTATGCTTTGGCAGATGAGTTTATAAATGAGACTTCGCTTGCAATATTGTTGTTTGCCAAAGAGCATCACGGACAATATCTTTCATATGACGATTTGCAGACAAATCTTTACTATGTTCTAATGACAGCAAAGGTATTTGAAAGTAACGGCGATCTAGAGAAGGCCGAAGCAATCAGTCAGATAATTGCTCCGTTCTTGGCGGATTAGTAGTTTGCAATACAAATGATTTTTGGAGGGGTGGCCAACAAGCTGCCCCTTCTTGTTATCCCAAGATTATCCTTAAGTTTGTAAAACGGCTGCGGTTTTGGCAACTGTTGTGGCCTTTGTTCCGGTTGCTGTTCCAGCATTTCACCGGGGGCAGGTGTGCTCTGTGGCTATATCTGAAAAGCAATGCCCCAGATGGAGTTGTCTCGCACCTGGGGCAATGTTTGTAAATCCAATATCTAAGGATTGTTATTTCTTTGTTTTGATTGCTTCTGAGGCTTCTACTGCTTTGGCTTTTACTGCACCCCAATCATAGTTTCTCTTAAGGCCTGTGATTGTTGCGTAAAGCATAAGGAAGCAACTTACGGCGCAGAATACAAGTACT
>JAFYMJ010000063.1 GCA_017556665.1 Bacteroidales bacterium | reverse complement strand
CTTTTTGTGCGGGCGAAGGGACTCGAACCCCCACGCCTCTCGGCACTAGATCCTAAGTCTAGCGCGGCTACCAATTACGCCACGCCCGCGTTGGTGATTGGGATTGCAAAGGTAGATATTTTTTTTACAAATCCAAATTTTTATTACCTTTACTAAATGCTAACTGTTTTTTTTGATATAAATATCTCATTGCCTATTACAGATCCAACCTGGATTTTTTTCCTGGTGCTTACAATTATATTGTTTGCCCCTATGGTTCTGGAGAGGCTGCACATTCCACATATCATTGGAATGATTCTGGCGGGTGTGGCAATTGGAGAGTATGGATTCAACATTTTGGAAAGAGACAGTAGTTTTGAGCTTTTTGGTGAGGTTGGACTATATTACATCATGTTCCTTGCCGGTTTGGAAATGAACATGGAGGATTTTAAGAAAAACAAGTCAAAGGGGATAATCTTTGGTCTGCTTTCTTTTGCAATCCGTTTTGGTATAGGTATGTGGAGTTGCCTTAAATTGCTCAATTTTGGACTTACCACATCAATTCTAATGGGGTGCATGTATGCTTCCCACACACTTATATCATATCCTATAATAAGCAGATACGGTTTGTCAAGACTTAGAAGTGTAAATATAACAATAGGGGGAACCATTATTGTAGATACACTTGCTCTTATTGGACTGGCCATAATAAGTGGTATGTATAAGGGCGATACCAGCAGCATGTTTTGGGTTATAATGGGAGTTAAGGTTGTTCTTCTTACCGCCTTTATAATATTTGTCTTTCCAATAATTGCCAGAAAATTTTTCCTGAACTATTCCGATAATATCATGCAATTTGTATTTGTCCTTGCCATGGTTTTCTTGGGAGCAGGACTTATGCAGTTTGTAGGGATGGAAGGAATTCTTGGGGCATTCCTTACAGGATTGGTACTTAACAGACTAATTCCTCATGTGTCGCCCCTTATGAGCAGACTTGAATTTGTAGGAAATGCAATATTCATCCCATATTTCCTTATTGGAGTAGGAATGATGATTGATATAAATGCTCTCTTTACCGGTGGCCAAACACTAAAAGTTGCTCTGATTATGACTGCTGTTGCCATTGGCAGCAAATGGATTGGAGCACTTGTTACACAAAAAATATTTGGAATGACCAGCAATGAGAGAAGGATGGTGTTTGGATTAAGCAGTGCCTCTGCTGCAGCTACACTTGCAGCTGTTCTTGTAGGTCACCAGATTGTTATGGAGAATGGAGAAAGACTCATAAATGACGATGTTCTTAATGGAACAGTTGTAATGATTCTTTTTACCTGTATTGTAAGTTCATTGGCAACGGAACGTTCTGCAAGAAAGTTTGCCCTAGAAGAGAAACTTCAGTTCAGCAGCAATAAAGGTGATAATGAAGAAGTGCCTGAGCAGATTCTTATCCCTATAGCAAATCCGGATACTATAGACAACCTTATAAACCTTGCTCTGATGATCAGGGACAGGAAACTCAAACGTCCGTTAATTGCTTTGAATATTATCACCGACAATAAAAATATTCAGGAAAGGAAGCAGCAAGGGGAAAGGAATTTGGAAAAAGCTGCAAAAATTGCTGCTTCTGCAGATGTAAAAGTAACTCCGGTTTCTAGATATGATCTTAATGTTGCTTCTGGCATAATCCATTCTGCAGAAGAGTATAATGCTACCAATTTGGTAATTGGATTACACCATAAAGCAAAAATAATTGATTCGTTTTTTGGTAATCTTACAGAGGGAATACTTAAAGGGACATGTAAGGAGGTTATGATAGCCCGTTATCTTGTACCTTCTACCTCAATTAATAAAATACATGTTGCAGTGCCACCACAGGCGGAGTACGAGACAGGCTTTGTAAAATGGATAGACCATTTGAGCAGAATGAGCTCGCAATTGGGTTGTCAGATTGTATATTATGCAGAAGTTGGGACACTAAAATATCTGAAAGAAGTTGTAGCACAGTTTTCTGCATGCAGTTTGGCGACATTTGAGGAGATGACGTTCTGGAACGATTTCTACAGAATAAAAGAAAGGATGCAGCAGACACATTTGGTAGTAATTGTATGTGCGCGCAGAAGTTCAATTTCATATGATACTTCATTTGAAAGAATACCATCTCTGCTGTCAAAATTTTTCCAGGATAACAATATGGTAGTCCTTTACCCAGAACAGTTGCATCAGGAGGAGTTGCACAGGTCTTTCTCTGATCCATTGAGACACAATGAATATCAGCATTATGACAAGGCACGCGAATGGGTAACTGACCTGTTCAAGCCAGATGATAATATTGCTAATAAAAAGTAACTGCTTAAAAATAATCACTTAATACCTTTACAATTTATGGAGAAGAAAGCATACTTTGCAGGGGGATGTTTCTGGGGAGTGGAACATCTTATGCAACAAGAAGAAGGAGTAATAAATGTAGTATCGGGATATATGGGTGGACATGTTGATAATCCTACATATCTACAGGTAAAGGGGCATACAACAGGGCATGCAGAGACAGTGGAGATTACTTATAATTCAAAGGCTACAAGTTATGAAACTCTGCTTAAGCTCTTTATGGAGATACATGATCCAACACAACTTAACCGTCAAGGTGTTGATATAGGGCCGCAGTACAGATCGGAGATATTCTTTCTTACGCCGGATGAAAAGGAGTGTGCAGAAAAGGTTATCGGGATACTGAAAGAAAAGGGATATGAGGTGGTTACAAAAGTTACCCCGGCGGGCAAATTTTGGGTGGCAGAAGAGTACCATCAAAATTATTGTCAGGTACATGGTATTGAACCTGAGTGTCATATGAGGGTAAAGAGATTCTAACAGAATTTTAGAATATTGCACATAGCCCTTTTACTCGGGCCAAATGAATTTGCTGTTAATGGATTCACCTCCGTCTATTACTATGCTTTGACCTGTACAGAATGTATTTACAACTGTCATAAAATAGGCCCATTGTGCTATTTCTTGAGGGGTTGCCCATCTTTTTAGAGGGGTAAGGTCCATAATCTGCTGCCACAGGTTTGCATCATTTATAACACAATCATTCAGAGGGGTAATGACTCCCCCCGGATCTAGACTGTTACAGGTAGCTCCAAATTTGGCAACTCTAAGGGCTACATTCTTGGTATATGCAATTACACCACCTTTACTTGCACAATACTCGGGAAATTCAGCACCTGTATGGCCACATGCAGAGCCAATGTTAAGGATAGATTTTATGCTCTCCTGAATGCCATACTTTTCTGTGATGTGAATAAGAGATTTAAGATTTATATCTATATCGTCTTGGTTCTGAGTCCCTGCATTGTTAATGAGTATGTGAATATTGGAAATGTCCGGCAGATTGTCTGTGTCTCTAATATCACAAACATAGTGGGTATAATTCTTATTTTCTATGGCAGCTTTATCTCTGTCAATGCCATAAACAATGTCCCCTTTGTCAAGAAAGAGTTCTGCTATAGCTTTCCCTATTCCTTGGGAGGTGCCGGTAATCAAAACATTCATATAAGTGGTAATTTGTGGACAAGGTACAAAAAAGTGCTTAAATTCTAAGTATATTTTATAACTTTACAATAGACAAAATGTATGAATTATGAAAAAGATATCGTTAACATTGGCAATCTTGTTTGCTGCAATAGCTGTTTTTGCTCAGCCGACAACTTTTCAAAAAGGTGAGTTCATTTCCAAATCAACAGGAGATACATTATTGTACAGATACCTTGTTCCTGAAAATATCCAGAAAGGGAAAAAGTATCCATTGGTTATTTTCTTGCACGGCTCTGGCGAGAGAGGCAATGACAACAAGGCCCAGTTGTTCCATGGCAGCGGACAATTCATTAATCCGGTAAACAGAGAAAAGTATCCTGCATTTGTATTGTTTCCGCAATGTCCGGAGGGGGTACCTGGCGCATATATGCCAAGACTTACAACACTTGTACCAAATGATATGCCATTGGATCCACCACAAGCTCCAATAATAACATTGCTTATGGAGATGATAGACATCACGACGGAAAAAGACGCCGTCCGCTTCCCCCGCCTGGAGAAGACTCCTGTTCCGTGCTGCTACCTTCGCGTTGACATCGAGATACTGAAGGGTGCGGACAATTTTACCG
>JAFYMJ010000062.1 GCA_017556665.1 Bacteroidales bacterium | reverse complement strand
CTTTAATAATCATCCTGTCTGTATATAACGGCTTTGATAACTCAATAAAAGAAATTTTGGAGAGTTACAAGGCCGATTATGTTATACAGCCCGCCAAAGGAAAAGTTATAGACCTTAACCAGCAATGGTATAATGAGCTTCTAAAACTGGACTGTTTTGATGTTGTCTCACCAGTAGTAGAAGAAGATATTTTTATAAGCTACAACCAGATTCAGACTATTGCCCATGCAAAAGGGGTAGAAGATGATTCCTTGTATTTTGGAGAGATCCCCCATGCTGCAGTAGGACAGAATCTTGCATACAAACTTGGAGTAAGACTCTCCCTTAATTCCCCTCTGGAACTTTATTATCCCGATAAAAATTCACAGATCTCCCTATCCAACCCAACTGCATCCTTAAACTACAAAAGAGTCTTTCCTGCCTCAATTGTCCCTACAGAGGGAATTGAGCAGGCAGAGATCATTTATCTGCCACTTGACATACTTCAGGAACTAACGGGGTACAACTATAATGAATGCTCAAAAATAGAGTTGTACAAAAGTGCGTCGTTTGACACACAAAAAGACGACATACTGGTCAGATCAATTGTTCCACAATATCTTACAATTAAAGACAAGCTTGAGCAGGATGCTACACTTAACAGAATTATAAAAGCAGAGAAAGTTATTGTTTACCTTATCCTTTTCTTTGTAATACTTATTATTTCAATAAACGTTTTCAGTTCGCTTGCCCTTCTTATCATAGACAAGAAAGAAGACATTGAAACATTCCTTGCACTTGGAGCAAAAAAGAGCACAATAAAGCAAATTTTTTATTTGCACGGAATGTATATATGTACGTTTGGGACAATAGTTGGAATTGTATTGGGAATAGTATTGTCTTTAATTCAACAATACTTTAAAATTATCTCTATGCCAGGCAATTACATAATAGAATCCTACCCCGTAGATTTGCAGTTTACAGATGTTGCAATAACGTTTTTTGGGGTTATGGCTATATCGGTTTTTGTATCTTACCTCCCTACAATAAAATTTTTTAAAAATTGATGCAACGTTTTTAATGTTACTTGCATCTTTAGAGTGTAGGTTTAGGTTTTAGTACACAAAAAAGGGTGGCCTTGGTAGCAGAAGGTCGCCCTTTTTTTTCGTATTAACGTTTAAACACACCAAACATTGCCGATCCGCTACCGCTCATGCTTGCATATACGGCACCTCTTTTATACAAATCCTCTTTATACTTTGCAAGCTCAGGTATCTTATTGAATACAGTTATTTCAAAATCGTTTGTTACATTATCTTTCCAGCTCTCAACAGGCTCTTTTAGCATCTCCACCAAAGATTGCCCTTTAAATTTCTCTCCATTGAGTTCCCTTACATTTCTTGGAACAATTCCTCTGTAAGCATCTGCCGTAGAAACAAAATATGGTGGATAAACCAACTCAATTCTATAGTCAGAGAGATCTGTTATCTCAACTTCAGATAGAATCTCTCCCCTTCCTGTTCCAAGCATTGGCTTGTTGTAAATAAAGAAAGGGCAATCGCTCCCTAACATGGAAGCATACTCCCATAGTTTTTTGTCGGGAATAGAAAGATTGAACAAATCATTAAGCCCTTTAAGGGTGAATGCAGCATCTGACGAGCCTCCTCCAAGCCCTGCACCTACAGGAATCCTCTTATACAGATGGATCTCTACAGGGGGAATATTATACTCGCCCTTTAAAAGATTGTATGCCCTGACACACAAATTATCCATTACCTCTCCCGGATAATCTATTCCATACTGAAACATCTTAAGTGTGTCAGACTCTACAATTTCCAGAATATCATAGGCCTCTACAGGATAAAAAAGGGTTTCAAGGTTGTGAAACCCATCTACCCTTTTTTCTATAACATTTAATCCTATATTTATTTTTGCATTAGGATAAAGTATCATATTAACCGCATTTAGAATATCCGCAATTCATACATACCAGACAACCCTCCTGGTAAACCAAATCATTGGAATTACACTTAGAACATTTCTTGCCGGTATCATCTTTTGTTCCGTCTGGGATGTAACGTTTTAAGCTTCTCTCTACACCGTTCTTCCATGTATTGATTGTCTCGCTGTCCAATTGAAGACCGTTAATAAGGTTAAGGACATCAACAATTGGCATACCGTTTCTTAACACACCAGAGATTAGTTTTGCATAGTTCCAGTACTATTTGTTAAACATGTGGGAAATACCGCCAATAATGTTTGTATATCCGT
>JAFYMJ010000061.1 GCA_017556665.1 Bacteroidales bacterium | reverse complement strand
GATTCCTCGTGTCCCGCCCTACTCAGGGTAATGCTATAATTACTTTAGAATACGTGTACGGGGCTATCACCCTGTATCGCTTAACTTTCCAGTTAATTCCACTTCGCTAAAATAACTAACGTTGCAGCCCTACAACCCCGCTATTGCCGAAACAATAACGGTTTAGGCTATTTCCATTTCGCTCGCCACTACTTTGGAAATCGATTTTTCTTTCTTTTCCTGCAGGTACTTAGATGTTTCAGTTCCCTGCGTTGGCCCTCATTTAGAGTGTTAAGTCTTCAACTTAACAGGTTGTCCCATTCGGATATGTGCGGATCAAGTCCTGTTTGCAGATCCCCGCACCTTTTCGCAGCTTTCCACGTCCTTCTTCGCCTCCAGAAGCCTAGGCATCCTCCGTTCGCCCTTTGTAACTTCTTTTTTGTGAATCATATCTTCGCAGATATGCTCTTCAACTTGAAATTGTAGTCCCTAATTTTTTAAAAATTACAGACTTTCTCGTTGTATGTTTTTTACCTCTATTTCTTCTCTCTCAATACGTCAATGAACTTCCGTTTTTTCTCAAACGGGTTGCAAAGGTAAGCACTTTTTTTAAACTTCCAAATTTTTTCGCAAAAAAATCTCTAAAAAATTCCAATTTTTTCGTCGGGAAACAAAAGAAATTACTGGGATATAAATATAAACATCCTCATTTTCATTATTCTGCAAAATTTTACTTCTTTTGCATTATAATTTATACTAAAAAGTGAAATAATATGGAATTTATCCACACATACAATTTGAGTGGCCTGCTTATTGGCCTTTGCACCTTTCTAATTATTGGATTGTTTCATCCGCTGGTAATAAAAGGTGAATATTATTTTGGAGTAAAATGCTCTCTTGCATTCCTTATATTAGGAATAATCTGCACTACAGTTTCTATTATTATAACAGATCAAACCATATCAACCCTTGCTGGTGTAACTGCATTCTCATCGTTCTGGTCTATTCTTGAAGTGTTTGAGCAAAAGAAAAGGGTAGAAAAAGGGTGGTTCCCTAAAAATCCTAAAAGGAAATAGAAACCACCCCTAAACATATATATTACTGCAACCTACAGATGCAGCGACAATGTCACGCCAAACTCAGCGGGTCTTCCCTGAGAGAAGAATGCATTACCAACAGATACAAAATAAAACGTATTGTAACTTGTATTTGTAAGATTCTTGCTCCACAGTTCCAAAGATAAGATTCCTTTATGCGCGTATATAGAAGCACTCATTAGAGAATAAAAGTTCTCGCATACACTGTTCTCCTCGTTCCAGTAAATTTTTCCAATGCCATTGTACCCTATTCTGAACGAAAGCATATCAAGCAACCCACCAATATTGTACAAAGTATAAGATAGATTTGCAGACAATGTATTCAATGGAACATACGGAACATATTTTCCCGCATAGTCCACAATTCCATTATCATACTCGGTAAACTTTGCATTGGTATAGCCATAAGAACAATTAAGGTTCAGCCCTCCAGTAACTTTAGCATCAAGAGCAAGTTCCAATCCCAAACTACGTGTTTTACCTGCATTTGTCATCATTCTTCCGGTAGTGGTACCGTCTGGAAATACTGTAAGCTGCTGGTCCTTGCAATCTATATAAAACAAAGCAGCATCTGCTTTAAGCCCACCACCCAACAAGTTAAGGTGAGCACCAACCTCATAATTCCAACTGTACTCTGGCTTATATGTTATAATATCCTCTACAGTATAGTTTGCACTTCCCGATGAATTACCGCCCATTGGGCCGCCTGACCCCATACTACCCCCTGCAGAGCTCATAAGATCCTTCATGAGATCACTTTTAAGCTGGTTCTGCAAAATATCTGAAAACATTTGGGTATTATAGCCACCAGCCTTAAATCCTCTTGTTACAGATGCATACAGATTTCCCTCCTTGCCCAAAGAATACTGCACCGCAAATTTAGGGAGCACCTCAAAATAATTCTGGCTCAGCTTACCCTCCAAAAGACTCTCAACACTCTTCTCTACCTTAATCTCTCTTGGCGGCATCATAGGACTCATCTGTATTTTCATAGTATATATATAATCAACCAGTGCGTCTGAGCTGTAACTTATTTTAGAATTTTCAAAATCAAACCTCAAGCCAGCAGTAAATGTAAATTTACCAATAGTATATCCAGACTGGTGATATATTGCAGCTCCTGTAACAGGCATTCCAAATGCACTGTTAAGGTTTAGCTCAGGTTGTTTAAACGCAAGGTTAGCAGTATTCATAGGTGCAGGCATATGCTGGAACATACTATTTACATTATCCAGAATAAGCTCATTTATTCCATCCTGCTTGAATACTACAGGAGCATCCATATCCATCCCTTTATAAAAGAATGTTGCACCAGTAAGCCATTGGTACCTTCTGCCCTCTTTACTCTTAAATACAAAGTCCTGAGTAACTGTGTGCTCATGCTGCGCCTGCTTAAGGGTAAACATATCCTTAGGGGTAAAATCCTGGTCAAGAATCATACAGTCATCAAGATATTGCCAAGAAGTTACACTTGAAAACACATAGTTATCTGCATTATAGTTTACAGACAGGCCATTAGATACAGTTACACGGTCATACCCACTCTTATCATTATAGTTAACGGGGTTTACAGTTCCGGTTGCAGGATTATACAGTCTGTATGCATATCCACCCTGCTCAACTAACGAAAAATTTAGCGAATTATCTATTGTCCATTTGCTGTTTGGGCTATACACAAGCCTGAATCTTCCTGTTCCCCCTTTAATCCAGTCACATTTTGACCCGTCAAACTCATTTTTAAAGAATCCGTCAGATGAGAAATAGTTTCCCCCCAAACTAAAAGCAAGTTTTTTGGTTATCCTGCCATAATAAGATCCCTTAATGTTATAGCTGTTTCCTGTTGAGTAGCTTCCCGACAACCGGAAGCCCTGGTATACCTTGGGAGATAATGTGTATATGTTTATTATTCCTCCAACTGTATTGCGTCCATACAATGTACTCTGAGGACCACGCAAAACCTCCATCCTCATAATATCCCACATATCAAAATCATACCCGTTCTTATTCAGTAAAGGGACATTATCTACATATAACCCTACTGCAGGATTGTCTATTCTGCTTCCAAGCCCCCTCACATATATGGAAGAGGTCATTTTTGACCCATAGTCGGGAATATAAAGATTAGGAGTCTGATACGACAAATCTGAGAGCCCCACAATCTGCTTTCTCTCTATTTCTCCAAGTTTTATAACCGTCGCCGACAATGGCTCCAACCTTAAGTCATTCTTTTGCTTTGCTTTGGCTATAACAGCTATCTCTGATAATTGCGTTACAGAATCTTGCTTCTCCTTAACCTCTACTACACTTGCTGACACTTGTGCAGGCATAAGACAGAAGGCCCCACACAATAAAATAAATACTCTTGACAAACAGTTCATTTCATTTTTATTTTGGGCAACAAAAATAGAACTGCTCAGCAATAGTTGTTAGGATAAAATAATCAGCAATTAGGACAAATCAATCTTTTGCCGGTACTCAGATGGTGTGATACTGTAATACTGTTTGAACTTACGGGCAAAATAAGACTGATCCATAATGCCCACTTTTGCCGCAATCTCACTTAACGGCAGGGTTGTTGTCCTCAACAACATTCTTGCCTTCTGCAAAATTGCCTCATCAATCCAGGTAGAAGGGGATTTCCCTGTAGAGTTCTTTACAATCTTATTCAAATGGTTAGGAGTCACATTCAGCACTTTTGCATACTCCTTTACCTGCATCTTTAAGGTTTCCCCCTTAAACAGCATCTCCAGGAATTTGGTACATATACTGTTGTTATGAGCTATAATGGTACTCTTTGTCTGCTTATAAACAGCATCTGCCTCTACCAATATTGCAGACAGGTACACTTTTATAATCTCATTGTTCTTTACTCCCAGGCCATATTCATCATAAATTCTGTCAAACAACACTTTAAGACGCATAAATGAGCAATTGTCAAGTTCAATTTTAGGAGAGCCCCAAAGTCTTATGAAATCAAGTCCCCTTAAAACACCACCACTGTCTGCACTCTCTTTTGCAAAATTTGCGTCAAATCCACCCATATAACCAGTACAATCCTCAAAATATCTTATTCTAAAGTGCTGTCCCTGTGGAATAATTACCAGTTGCTGTTCTTGAATAAGATAGGTTCTATCCATAATATCAACCAGAACAGTACCTCCAAAAAGGAAGAAAAACGAATGCAGAGGCATGCCAGAGGCATACTTATTCATATGATGCGTATTGCCACCATGCTTTTGTCTAACATCTTCTCCTAACCTTAAAATTACAAACGATGACATGCCTTATAGATTTTTGCTCTTTGCAAATATAATTATAATGTAATACATTTGCCGGTCAAACAGATATAAAAAACAGATATAAAACCACATATTACCTACACTTATGACAAAAATTCCTACATTCCTGAAAAATGAAGATATCCTGTCAACATTTATTGGTGCAATCCTTCTTGCAGCAGTAATATTTTTTCCAGATTTTTTTAAAGCCCAACCAGAGATATACCAGACACACTTATTCAGTTTAATAGCTACACTTCCTATTTTTGCTGTAGGTGTAAAACTAATGGGGGAGAAAGTTATTCCGTTTGCTGTGTCGTTTGTTGCAATATTTGCAATTTCAATCTTGTCACAATACATAAGTACCATTCCATATATCAAGAAACTTGGCTTTGAATCTGTATTCATTGCAGTTACAATAGGTCTGCTTATAAGAAATACTATAGGCCTTCCAAAATGGTTGGCTCCAGCTATCAAAAGTGAATACTTTATAAAAGCTGGTCTTGTAATTTTGGGTTCATCCATAATCTTTGGAGAAATAATGAAAGCAGGAGCACTTGGAATGCTTCAGGCTATTGTAGTTGTATTCTGCGTATGGAATTTCTCCTTCTGGATTGCAAAAAAGATGGGTGTTGATGAAGAAATGGGTATTATGCTGTCAAGCGCTGTTTCAATTTGTGGTGTATCTGCCGCAATTGCAACTTGTGGAGCAATTAAAGGAGATGGCAAAAAGTTATCTTTTGTTGTTTCACTTGTCCTTATATGTGCTGTTCCTATGATGTACGTTATGCCTCTTTTGTCCAGATGGTTAGGACTTGGCGAGGAGGTTGCCGGAGCATGGCTTGGCGGAACAATTGACACCACAGGTGCAGTTGTAGCTTCTGGCAAGTTTTTGGGAGAGACTGCAGAAAAGTATAGTGTTATAATTAAATCATCTCAGAATGTATTGCTTGGAGTAGCTGCATTCTTCATATCCATTTACTGGTCTCTAAAACAAACTCACAAAGAGACAAAACCTTCTCCAAAATTAATTTGGGAGAGATTCCCTAAATTTGTAATTGGGTTTGTATTGGCATCTTTAGTGTTCAGTTTCCTATTGGAGCCAACAGATGCAAAAGCACTTAGTAAAATTGCAAAAGGGCTTAGAGAAACTATCTTCTCAATTGCATTTGTAAGCATTGGACTTGAAACAGACTTTAGACAGGTATTTACAAAAGAGAATGCAAAATACACAAAAACATTCCTTACAGCTCAGTCATTCAACATTATTATAACTCTTGTTATGGCTCTGCTTATTTTTGGTTCAGCCGCTTATTTGTCTGAATAACGGAATAATCTATAAACATAAATAATAGAAACCTATAGTAGGGTGACCCAAAAGGTCACTCTCTTTTTATATATACCCCACCTCCCATCCACAGACAAGGTCTGGAAAATGGCCTTCGGTATGGCTAGCAATCTATTCCATCTGAGCCATAATTTCCTAACTCACAAATGCCCCATACTGTCTACGAAGAGGCATTTGTTCAAACACACGGAAATTTTATGGCTCATCTGCAATGATTGCCTACGCCCCTGAAGGATATTTTTCAGACCTTGCCTGTTACTGTGCAGTTGGGTATTTGTAAAAAAAACGGGACTGGATCACATCATTTTGACCCAGTCCCATTTTGAATATATAAATAAGAATATTACTCTGCGTAAAGCGATACAAGGTTAAGAATTACCTCTTTTGCCTTAATCATACTTTCAACTGGAATATACTCAAGCTTGCCATGGAAGTTATGTCCACCTGCAAAAATATTAGGACAAGGCAAACCCATAAAAGATAATCTTGCACCATCTGTACCTCCTCTGATTGGTTGCACAGAAGGCTTGATATCTGCCATCTCCATTGCTTTTATTGCCTTTTCAATAATATGATAATGAGGCTCAACCTGCTCTCTCATATTGTAATATTGATCTTTTAGAACCAATGTAGCCACATTGCCATATTTTGCATTTATAAAGTCAACAACTTGCTGCATAAGTTTTTTCTTTGCCTCAAATTTTGACATATCATGGTCTCTTATGATATATTGTAAAGAAGCCTCCTCAACTGCACCACTAATACCTACAATATGATAGAATCCCTCATAATTGCTTGTAAACTCAGGTCTCTGCTCCACAGGAAGCATAGCATTAAGCTCCATAGCAATTAGAATGGCATTTATCATCTTGTTCTTTGCATATCCCGGATGAACATTTCTTCCCTGGATATGAATCTTTGCAGAAGCAGCATTAAAGTTTTCATACTCCAACTCACCTATCTGGCCTCCATCCATTGTATAAGCATAATCTGCCCCAAATTTTGCCACGTCAAAGTTATCTACACCTCTTCCTATCTCTTCGTCGGGAGTAAAACCAATTTTAATTGTTCCGTGAGGGATTTGAGGATTAGACATAATATACTCAACTGCACTCATAATTTCTGCTACACCCGCCTTATCATCTGCACCAAGCAATGTTGTGCCGTCTGTTGTAATAAGAGTCTGCCCTTTATACTGCTTAATCTCTGGAAAATCTGCAACCGGAATCTTTACTCCACTCTTTGCATTAAGCAATATATCTTCTCCGTTATAGTTCTCAATAATGTTTGGTTTAATATCCTTGCCACTTGCATCGGGAGCTGTATCTACGTGTGCAATAAAGCCAACAACAGGCACTTTCTTATCTATGTTTGAAGGGATAGTACCCATAACATAACCCCATTGGTCTATTGTAGTTTCAACACCCATAGCTGTAAGCTCATCCTTTAGCATATTAAGCAAATTCCATTGACACTCACTGCTTGGTTGTCCCTCCCCAGCCTCATTAGAGGTAGTCTCAACACTCACATACCTAAGAAATTTATCAACTATATTTTCCATAGTATTTATTTAAAAAATTAATAATCCAAATCCAATAAACGCCATTCCTGCAACAACTCCACCAATTGCAACATGGTGCTCTCCATAATTCTCTGCAGTAGGCAGCAACTCATCCAAAGAGATATATACCATAATACCCGCCACAGCAGCCAGAACAAAACCCATTACAGACTCGTGGAACAATTGGCTTAATAGAACAAATCCAACCAATCCACCTATAGGCTCTGCCAGTCCCGATAAAGTGGCAGATCTTATAGCTTTAATCTTGCTCCCTGTTGCATAGTATATAGGAATTGCAATTGCTATACCCTCTGGAATATTATGCAAAGCTATAGCAAAAGCAATACTCACTCCTAAAGTAATGTTATCCATTGCAGAGACAAATGTTGCCAATCCCTCTGGAAAGTTATGGATTGCAATAACAATTGCAGAAAACAATCCAACCCTTAACAGTTTCCTGTTAGATTTTACATTATCTCCAGTTGAACCTTTTTCTTCATTGGAAATTCCCACTGCCTTGTTATGTACCTCAACAGTAAGGTCATTTACCTCATGAGGATTCTCTTCCGATGGAACAAGATAGTCTATTAGAGCAATAAATCCCATTCCGCAGAAAAATGTAACCAATGCATAGAACATACCCATCTTTTCTCCATATTGTCCCGACAAACTCTCTCTGGCCTCTGGAAACATCTCAACAAAAGAGATAAGGATCATTACCCCTGCAGAGAAACCCAATGCCGCAGACAAAACTTTTGGGCTGAATTTCTTCACTACCATTATCATAACACCTCCCAAGCCTGTAGCCAAGCCTGCAACAAGTGTAAGAATAAAGGCATATATATAGCCGTTCTCCATATCTCTTTTATCTTAAGTTTTATTTTTTATCCTCTTTTAAACAAGCATAAATAAGGTAACCAATAAGCAATATGTACATACCCATTCCCAAATATTGGGCACCTGCAGTCTCAACCCACTCAGAATTTAAGACATTTACACCTGCAAATCTTAAAATGGCACTTACAACACCCATCAATGCACCACCGGCAATAAATCCACTTGCAAGT